>DWYN01000120.1 GCA_019118645.1 Candidatus Blautia excrementipullorum
TGGCAGCACTTTTCTCTATATTTACAGTCACCATGAAGTACTGCGGCCAGTTTGTGATCGGATTGCAATTTTTAAGGAGAGCACGATACAGAAAGTATTGACAGTCCAGAGTACGGTTCGGGAACAGATCCAACAGGTGTTTGCTCGGTACTGTTATGAAAAATTTATTAAAATTCGAAATGATATGGAGGAAAAACCACGTGGACCGGAGGTGCTGCGCCTTTTTCAGGTTGCATCAGGTAATATAGAAGAATTGAGTTTTACAATTGCAAAGGGAGAAAATGTGCTGCTGCTTGATCAGAGCAATACGATTCTGGATGATCTGACAGAACTTCTTCTCGGAAAAGAAAAACCGCAGCGTGGAAGAATTTTCCCTGTTCCTTCTTCCGGAACAAGAGGAAAAAGAATCGCTGTAATACAAAGAAATCCGGTATCAAGCACATTATTTCCTGAGCTTAGCTACCTGGAAAACCTTTGTTTTCCTCTGGCAGAAAAAATTCCCTGTTTCTGGCAGAGACCGAAGTTTCAGAGAAGTGTTCTTCGAGAATACAGGGATGAAATAGGACCAGTTATAGAGGCAGGGAATCTGTATGATCTTACGCAGAAGGAATTATACACACTTGTTTATTACCGGTATCTGATCTCGAAACCGGATGTAGTAGTGTGTGTGCAGCCACTTTCAGATTTGGATATGTATTTGAGAATCTATGTGGGAGAGCTTATGGGCAGGCTGCATAAAAGTGGGATTGCGGTGCTAATGCTGAATACAGAGCTTTACGACAGTCTGTATATTGCAGATCGGCTGATTCAGGTGAAACATGGGCGGATTATTGGCGAGTATACACGGGCAGAGTTTGATGAGATTAAACTGATGCAGACCGTAATTTTCCCTGATTAAAAGACAATAGAAAGATTTTGAAGTGAATTTCGATGTGAGGGAGCTGTCGCACTAAATAATTAGTGCGACAGCTCCTTCAGTATTTGGGAAATTGTTTCAGAGATTAATAGCCGATTTCATTCAGTACCCGGTCAATGGTGCGGGCAAGAGAAAGGCTGAATTCTCCGGTAACCCAGGGTGTCTCTCCGTCTGTTATGCAGCGTCCCAGCTGTTCTGTCTCCAGCTGGTAGTTGTGGGGAGTTTCCACAACTTTCAGTTCTTTCCTTCCGTCAAAGGTCTGAATCTCATAGGACAGCTTTCCGGGACAGTTAAAGCCAAAGTTCACGGAAGAGATGGAGCCTTTCGTTCCGTGAATCTGGAAGCGGTCCAGACAGCTGTTCTTTTCCGTAGCCAGAACCATGCCGCAGTCGAAGCTGGCTTTTGCGCCGTCTGCGTACTCAAAAATGCCGGTTGTATAGGTGTCGATCCTATCTTCATTAAAACTTCCGATGGCTTTTACAGATACCGGTTCTTCTCCCAGCATGGTCTGAATCAGACTGATGGCATAGACGCCCAAATCGTAAGTGCAGCCTCCGCAGGCTTCCCGGCGCATACGGATATTGGATTTCTCATAATCCGAGGTGATAAGCGCGGCTTCCATATAACGGATTTCCCCGATGGTTCCTGCTTCAATTTCCTTTTTTACCGCTTTCACAAAGGGGCTGTGCTGATAGGCAAAGGCTTCCATCAGGAAAACATGGTTTTCTCTGGCGACACGGAACATTTCTTCAGCTTCCTTCTGAGAGGGAGCCAGGGGTTTTTCGCAGAGAACATGCTTGCCGTGCTGCAGCGCCCGGATAGTCCATTCATAGTGGAGAGTATTGGGAAGAGGAATGTAGACAGCTTCAATTTCCGGATCTTCCAGAAGCTCTTCATAGCTTCCGTAAGCTTTCTGAAATCCGTATTTCTTTTTAAATGCATCAGCCTTTTCGGCATTTCTTCCGGCAATCGCAGTCAGCTCACAGTTTTCCGCCAGCTGCATTCCCAGGGCTGTATCCCGTTCAAAAATATAAGCGGTCCCCAGGACGCCCCATTTTACTTTTCTCATGATGATTCGTCTCCTTTCTCAAATAGTGATTCTGTACTTATTGTAGCATGGCTCTTTTTGTTTTGCTACAGATTTTTCACAGATAATATAAATAAAATAAAAATATATTTTTATATTGACTTTAATAATATTAAAGATTATACTAAATAATATTAAAAATATGGTAAGACAGGAGGAGGGATAAATTCAATGAACTTTGCTATGCGGTTGACAGTAAGCATGCTGATATTTGGAATGGGCGCGGCGGCAGGAGGAATTGTGCTTCAGATTTTTCTTTCAGGGAAAAGGAGCCGGTGGCCGGGGTTGGTACTGCCTGCTCTTACATTTTTTTGGTCTGTTGTCAGACTCTGTATGGTTCGGTTTTATATGCTGACACTTGGTGAAACGATAAGTATGTATCTGAAATTTTTCCTCTTCAGGAATATTTCGACCCTGATTCTTCTGGTAATTTATTTCGTTATCAGAAGAGGAAATAGGAGAAAAAGACAGACTATGCTTGACAAAATGAATATTCATGATTTAGGCTGACAGAACACGGGAGGTGATAAGGTGGCGATTGAAGTAGTACCGGGGTGGATGACAGAACTGGAGCCGGAGGATGTCTCTTTTATCCGGAATTTTATTCTGGCTTCGGGCTCCCTTAAAGAGATTGCGCATCAGTACGATGTGACCTATCCTACAGTACGCCTGCGGCTTGACAGGCTGATTCAGAAAATCCGGATCAGCCAGGAGAAAGAAAATGATCCCTATGTGGCGCTTATTAAGCGGCTGGCGGTGAATGAAAAGCTGGATTTCGATACGGCGAAAATATTGATAACAGAGTACCGGAAGACACGGAAGGAGGAGTAAAAAATGCAGATGGCTTATACAAATACAATTGTTTTTATTATATTGTTTCTGGGGATTGCCGGAGGCATGGTAGCTCTGGAAATTTTTCTGGCTCGTTCGGAAAAATCGTGGCCGGGACTCATTCCGCCGGCCTTCACCTTTTTATGGACATTGATCTCCTGCCTGAATGTGGCGGCAGCCGGAGATATTCTGAGTGTGGTGGGTGCACTGTTTATCACGCTTCTGGTAATGAATGTTCCCACACTGATTTTGCTGGCAGTTTATTTTGTGTGCCGGGAGAAAAGAAGAAAGAAAAAGCAGCTGGATAAGATGAATATTCAGGATCTAAGCTGAGATGTACAATGAAGAAGGAAGAAGATTCCGGGCGGGATTCTGGTAAAAATTAAGGGAATCCTGCCCGGCCAAGACTGTTATCTGCATGTGCAGTTCAAATTTACTTTCGTAACTGGTCTGATATATTTCCAGAATCTTGTGCAATCATGATAGAAATAGAAAACTCTGCCCGGGGAAGTATCAAGGCGGTAGCCCGATGCAGAAAAATCAAATTTCCGCATTGCTTTCTCTATTTTTTCTTCTACCATACTGTTTTCTTTTTCAAGATCAAAGGGTCCATGCTCAAAAATGATATAGTCTGCTTCAGGAATATCTGACAGGAACATTTGCGGCGGAATTTCATCGCTGTAGGCGGACGGCAGACGAACGCCGTAACATTCGGCAAGTGGGATCCCCCAGCTGCATATTCTGCCGGCAGGGTCATTGATAAAAGCCATGATTTGTCCGCTGCTGCTGTCTGCTGCATTTCCGCCCAAGTCGTCTAATTTGCCTTTGATACCGTTCAGCAGGCTGCAGATTGTTTCATAATCCTGCCCGGGTATCAGGTTTTGCTTCTGCCAGAAATCCCAGTAACCGATGCTTTCATAGTTTTTTATATACAGAAATTTGTGTGCGGGGATTGTGACAAAATATGTTTTTACATCATCTGTGGTTTCCCGCCTGTCGGTTTCCGTGTTTCCCAGGAGATAGCAGTCAAAAGGCCTGATGATTGTACGGAGAATAACCGGAACGGGTTTTTTCCGGTATTCGCTGGGTGTAATTCCATACGCGTCTTTAAATGCACGGGTAAAAGCTTCGTTAGATGAGAAGCCGTAATCCAGAGCAATATTTAAAATGCTGTCCTCTGTTTCACGCAGCTGCCTGAGAGAAAGCGCCAGTTTCCTGTATCTAAGATAATCGCGGAACTGCATTCCTGAAATTTCTTTGAATTTTCTTGAAAAATGGTATTCAGAATACCCCAAGTCCTGCGCGAGGATACTCAGTGTCAGGGACTCATCATTTTTGCTGTTAATACAGACATCTATTCTGTTTATTATCTGTTGTATATTCTTTTGCCACTTGTAATCCATTCCTTTTTCCCCCAACTGTTTGTTTGAAAATAATTATACACAGCTGTAAGGCTTTTGGCTTGATTTTGTTTGCGGTTATAGCTGTTTAACATTTTCACTCTGGAGCAGTTCATTCAGAGAGTGGAATGTGTATCCCATGTCTTCCCATTTTGTCAATAATTCATCAAGAATTTCCGCGTTAGTCTGTGAAGTGTTGTGGAGGAGTACGACCGCTCCGGGGTGGATGCGGGGAATCAGCTTGGAAAAAGCTTCATCCTTTGAGGGCTGGTCATCCTGGTACCAGTCCACGTAGGCCAGGCTCCAGAAAAAGGTTTGATATCCCAGTTCACAGGCCATCTGAAGATTGGCTTCACTGTAGATGCCCTGAGGCGGACGGTAGAATTTTGGCATGGGCTGGCCGATAGTCTCTTCATAAAGAGCTTCCAGAGACTGAAGTTCTTCCTGAAATGCTTCTTTGGAGCTGATTTTTGACATGTCCGGGTGGTGGTATGTATGGTTTCCTACCGTGTGACCTTCTTCCACCATACGTTTTACCAGATCCGGACTTGTTTCCAGATAGTTGCCTACGATAAAAAAGGTAGCTGGTGCGTTATGCTTTTTCAGCGCGTCCAGAATTGCGGGGGTACAGCCGCTTTCGAAGCCACAGTCAAAAGTGAGATAGATCTTTTTTTCATCCGTTTCTTCCATATAATAAGCATTGTACTGAGAAAGAAAAGAGGCGGAAGCGTTGGCAATAGGTGCTTTTCCTTCTTCCTGAAAGCTTAATCCCCAGTTTGTGGATACGGCTTGACTTTCGGCAGAAACTCCTGCAGTTTTTTCAGAAAAATATGCCGCAGTCTGTCCGGCAAAATAGGCGAATACCAGAAGAAAAAGAGGGGCGCAGCTTCTTAAAATGTGTTTGAGAGAAGGTTTCATGAGCAAAAAATCCGTTTTTGATAATATAATATGGAGAAAAAGGAAGATTAAGACCGGTTTGGTGACAATATCACGGAAGAGATGCCTTCAAATGGATATACTAAGAAAAAACAAAACATGGACAAGTAAAACAAAGTGAAGAACAGGAAAGGAGCTGGAGATATGGCAGCTATAAATATGAATACAGAAATGTTTCGGGAAATGATGAATCAGGGTGAAACGGTACTTGTGGATTTCTGGGCACCGTGGTGTACCTATTGCAGAAGAATCAGTGCAGCTTATGATAAAATTGCAGAGCAGTATGAGGGAAAGCTGAAAGTGGCAAAGATCAATATTGATGAAGAAGGCGCACTGGCGGATGAAGAACAGATTGAAGTGATTCCCACACTTGTACTTTACAGAGGCGGACAGGCCATTGGTTCTGTGGTCGCGCCGGACTCGAAAGCAGCTATTGAGAATTTTATCAGTGAGACATTGTGAGACTCAGCAGGGCTGATATAAAAGCCGTTACGGGCTGGGGATACAGAAGAATGGAGGAGTTGACATGGAGCACATTTATGATGTGATCGTGATTGGAGGCGGTCCCGGTGGATATACAGCAGCTTTGTATGCCACCCGCGCCGGACTGGATACTCTGGTGCTGGAGAAACTGTCCGCAGGAGGGCAGATGACGCAGACCACACAGGTGGACAATTATCCTGGATTTGAGGAAGGAATTGACGGGTTTGAGCTTGGAGAAAAAATGCAGGCCGGAGCAGAACGGTTCGGAGCCAGAACAGAACTGGCGGAGGTGTATTCCGCAGATTTGAAAGGGCCAATCAAACAGCTTCAGACGAGTGAAGGTACTTTTCTGGCAAAGACAGTCATTTTGTCCACAGGGGCAAATCATAAACATCTGGGAATATCCGGGGAAGACCGGCTGGTTGGCAAGGGCGTGGCTTACTGCGCCGCATGTGATGGAATGTTCTATAAGGGAAAAACGGTAGCCATTGTGGGAGGCGGAAATTCTGCGGCAGCAGATGCCATGATTCTGTCCAAAATCTGTGAGAAAGTCATTCTTATTCACAGGAGGGATACATTGCGTGCGTCCAGGATTTATCATGAGCCGCTGAAAAAAGCTGAAAATATAGAATTTCTGTGGAACAGTCAGGTTACCGGATTCATAGGAGAAGATAGGCTTTCCGGAATCAGAGTACGTGATGTAAAGACAGGAAACGAGACGGAGCTAAAGGCAGATGGCTTGTTTGTAAGCATCGGTCGTTCTCCGGCAACAGACCTGGTGCGGGGACAGGTGGATCTGGATGAGAACGGATATATTATTGCTGATGAGACCACCCGTACAAATCTGCCCGGAGTATTCGCGGCAGGTGATGTACGTACTAAGGCATTGCGTCAGATTATCACGGCAGCAGCCGACGGAGCTGTGGCTGCGCATTATGCAGAGCAGTATCTGGCGGAAAATGGCTGAATATACCTGCAGGAGGGTTCAGAATGAAAAGGAAAATCATAAAATGGATTCGTCCGGTTTTTTTCGCGGCGGGCGGAATGCTTGCCGGTTATCTCTATTATCGTTTCGTAGGCTGCAGTACCGGGACATGCGCAATAACATCGAATCCGGCAAATTCCATGCTTTACATGGGGCTGGCGGGATTGCTGTTATCCGGCCTTTCAACAGATTGGTTATTTCATGCAGAGGCATAGAAGTCTGAGCGAGTGTGTAAATCCTGTTCGTGGAAAGAGGCTGATGTAATTAAGAAGGTATTGGAAATATTTAAAAAATCTGGTGATCTTATTTGGATATAATGTTATAATAATCATATGATAACATTATATTGCAAGGAGGTAAAAAAGTGGAATCTATCATTGACAAAAAGATAAAGGTTCCCCTGCATTATCAGATCTATCTGGATATTTTGAAAAAAATACAGTCAGGTGTCTTGCGGGAAGGAGAGAAACTTCCGTCAGAAAAAGAAATGGAGCAGATTTATGGCGTAAGCCGGATAACGGTCCGAGGTGCAGTTGAAATGCTGGCACAGGAAGGAATCGTTGAAAAGAACCGGGGTAAAAAAGGTACAGTTGTCTGTCATTCGAAGCATTTATATGATATGAGAAAGCTGACGAGTTTTACAGATGATATGCATCTTTATGGAAAACAAGCCAGTTCGGAGCTTCTTGACTTTCAGGAACTTATCCCCAGAAAAAAAGTCGCAGACCAGCTGGAATTAGGCGAAGAAGAAAGCGTCTATTATATTGAAAGAAAACGGTACTGTCAGGACATGGTGGTAGGGCTTCACAAAGCATACATTAAGAAAACAGCTGGCTTAATTCTTAGAGCGGAACAGTTCCTGCCTGACGTATCATTATATGCACTGCTAAGAGAAAATGGGATTGTGCCTACCACTGCATGCGAAATATTGGAAGTGAAGACGCCATCAGAAAGAATATTAAATATTTTGGGCCTTCCGTCTAAAACTGCAGTGTTCCATAAAGAAAGGGTTACTTATACAGGGAATAGAAAACCATTCGAGTACGTTGAAATGTTTTATAATCCGGAATGTTATCAGTATAAAGTAGAATTGCGCTTAGACTGATAAAGAAATCATAGATGAAGACATGACTTTGGGAATGGAAGCGGGAAGGCGTTACTGGCAATAATACAATAATTTTATACAGGACAAATAGGGATATGCTTGAAAATTATCTAAATAAGTAATTTTCAAGCATATTTTTTTGTTTGTTTCTACAAAATAGTTGACAAAACAATATCATTTAATTATAATGTTATTATATTATAATGTTAATACATTAAAGGAGGGAGTAAAATGCTTATCTATGATATTCATTCGCATTTGGGGAAGACGAGTTCAGGCGATGAAAACACACCGGAAGAACTGATAAACGATTTAAATGCGTATGGAATTTCAAAGGTCGGAATCAGCAGTTTATCTGGCATTTCCAGCCGTGAACAGAATGATCTGGTGTACCGGGCGATGCAGAAGTTCCCGGGCGTGATTAAAGGGTATGCATTCATTAATCCGAAAGCCAAAGATGCGGTTGACGAAGTAGACCGGTGCCTGGGAGAGTATCATATGAATGGTGTTAAATTTCATTCCTGGAAGCATGGATATTATCCGGATAACACACCGGCTTTAATACCCATTCTGGAGGAAATTCAGAAGTATGGAGTACATGTACAGACACACGTGGGTACAGCACCCTTTTCCACACCATATACATGGGTAGAATACGCCAAGAAATTTCCTGGAATTGATTTCTTATTTACGCATATCGGATACTATGAATTTGGACTTTCTACCATTGAGGCTGTAAAGGATTTGAAAAATGTCTGGGTGGAAACCTCAGGCCAGATGGATGTGGAAGTTTTGAAGAGAGCTATTGATATACTGGGTCCTGAACGAGTATGTTTCGGAACAGACTGGCCTTATAAACCGGTTAATATTGAAGTGGAAAAGTTCTATGAACTGAATATTCCGGAAGAGAAACTTGAGTATATTTTCCATAAAAACGCAGAGTATCTTTGGAGAATGGAGGGATAAAAATGCTGCATATTTTGTTGACATCACATGGAGGATTTGCGGAAGGACTGATACAGTCTGTAGAAATGCTGATAGGGGAACAGGAGAATCTGGAAGCTGTCACTTTTGGAGTGGACATGGGGATGGATGAACTGGACGAAATTTTCCGGAGTAAAATTGTTGATGTTTCAAATGATAATCAGTATTTGATCTTCTGTGATATTAAAGGCGGCACTCCGTTTAACGTGGTTTCCAGATATTCTTTCAAAAATGATAATGTTGCGGTTATTTACGGAATGAATCTTCCTATTCTCATTACAGCACTTATGGAGTCGCAGAATGGGGATGTAAGGCTCCAGGAATTGACAGCTTCTCTTCAGGAACAAATGGGAGACATGATTGGCTTAAGCCAGTTATAAAAAGGGGGTATTTAAGATGAAAGTAAGCGTATTTCGAATTGATGACCGGTTGATTCATGGTCAGGTAATCACAGCATGGATTGCATATGCTGATGCCAAAACAATCGTGGTGGCAGATGATAAGGCTGTGAAAGATGAGTTTCAGCAGTCTCTGCTGAGAATGGCAACTCCAGACTCTATAAACCTGAAAATATTCAGCGTGGATGATGCCATTTCTTATCTTGATTCTGAAGAAAATGACGGAAAAGTACTTTTGCTTGTGAGAGGACCGGAACAGGCATTGAAGTTCATTCGGGCCGGTCTGACAGATCAGGTTATCAATGTCGGAAATATGAATATGAAAAAGGGCAAGACAAAAGTGCTTGGAAATATGTGGGTATTTCCGGAAGACGTGGAAAACATAAAATCCATCTATGATCAGGGCGTGAAGATGGAAGTCCGTGCCGTTCCGAATGAGCGAAGCCAGGATGTTATGGAACTTTTGAAGAAAAGTAAGCTGATTTAATACGGAGGAAAAAGTTATGAGTTTATTTATGCAGGCATTTTTAGTGGCAGTGTTTGTGACAATAGCGTTTATTGATTCTCATACCACACAGATTCATATTTTCCGGCCAGTGGTAGTAGGCCCGGTGGTGGGTCTCATTATGGGAGATGTACAGACCGGATTTGCAGTCGGTGTTACGGTCGAACTGATGTTCCTGGCAGTTATTTTCGTTGGGACAGCGGTCCCCCCAAACCCTACAATCAGTACGGCGATTGCAACAGGTATTGCGATTCTTGCAGGCGGCGGAACAGATATCGCGGTTGCGACAGCCCTTCCCGTTTCCTTTATCGGACAGGTGGCAGAGACTGTGCAGAATTCGGTTATCAATGTCTTCTTTATGCATCGTGTGGAAAAAGCAGCAGAAAAACTCAATACAAGAGGGATTGTTTTAAATAACCTGGTACTGCCGATGGCAGTCAATGCAATTTTGTATGGAGTTCCTACGTTCCTTGCCATTTATTTTGGAGCTGCGTATGTGCAGGGAATCATCGATGCAATCCCCGATAAAATAATCACGGGACTGTCTGTAGGCGGAAGTATGATTGGAGCTGTCGGTTTTGCGCTTCTTTTGAATTCCATTAAGGCAAAGAAGTTCTGGCCGTTCTGCCTTCTGGGATTCTTTATGGCATCTTATCTGGGCATCAACATGGTGGGCATAGCAGTGTTTGCGGTTGTTTGCGTAGCAATGTTCTATTATTTCAAGATTGCAGATGAAAAAGCGTAAGGCATAAGGAATGAAGAGAAGAAAGGAAGAAAAGATATGAGTGCAAAACTTACAAATAAAGATCTTTGGAAAGTATTCTTACATCAGCTGACTATTCGTGGCGCCAACAATTATGAAAGGCAGCAGAATGCCGGATTTACCGAAGCGATGATGCCGGTCATCGAGAAATACTATGATGATCCGGAAGAAAAAAGAGAAGCTTATGCAAGACATATGGAGTATTTTTTGACGAATGATATTACCTCAGCGATTCCTGTAGGTGTGGCAGCCGCCATGGAGGAAAGATATGCTACAGAGGGAGACATTGATCCGGATTCCATAAATGCAGTAAAGACAGCGCTTATGGGACCTCTTGCGGGGCTTGGGGACTCTCTTCTGAATGGAACTGCAAGACCGATTCTTGCCGGACTTGCCATATCCTTTATTAATTCAGGACTGGGATGGTTTGGACCTCTCTTCTTTGTAATCGGAATGGCGATTGTATCTCTGGGTGTACGCTATCTTGGTGTTTTTCAGGGATATAAGCAGGGAGTTAAATTCGTACAGACCATTCAATCCAGCGGATTGATCAGCAAAATTTCTGACCTTGCAGCGATTGCAGCGTTTACAATTGTAGGCGGATTCATTCCGGCACTTGTTGTAATTAATATACCTCTGGAATATACAAGTGGAGATACAGTTCTGAATATCCAGGAAATTCTGGATGGTCTGATGCCGGGAGTACTTGGTCTGATTTATACAGGAGTTATGTACTGGCTGATTTCCAAGAAGAAAATTTCTGCTGTAAAACTGATTCTTGTGACTATGATAGTAGGTATCATAGGTGCATATTGCGGTATCTTAGGCTAGTGGGGAGGAAGAAGTATGATTATCGATATCCACTCACATATAAAAAGGAATTATGATCATCCGGAGACAGAAGAGAAAGAACTCCTTGCGGATATGAAAAGAAATAAGGTGGATTTTCGTGTGGTATCCACATTGGAAGGTTTATCGATAGAAGAAGGAAATCAGTACATATCCGAACTGGTTTCCAGGCATCCGGACTGTCTGGCAGGATGTGCCGTGATAAATCCAAAGGAAGCTGACTGTGCACAGAAAGCAGAAGCGGCTCTGAGTCTTCCGGGGATTGTGATGCTGGAACTGAATTCCCTTGAGCATGGATATTATCCTGATTCCTGTGAAGGAGTAGAGGCAGTCCTTGAGGAGGCAGCCAAAAAGCAGGTGCCTGTAAAAATTTTTTCAGGGATAGGTTCCCGTTCCATGCCACAGCAATGGCTTGGCCATGTAAAAAGACATCCGGAACTGAATTTTATATTTCTCCATATGGGCTGCTTTGATTATGGATATGGATGTGTGGATCTGGCGCTGGAATATTCCAATATCTATCTGGAAACATCAAATCAGTATGAGGTCCAGATTCTGAAAAAAGCGGCGATGAATGTTCCCAAGGAAAAAATGCTGTTTGGTTCTTCCTGGCCGGAAAGACTGACTCGCTGCTCTCTGGATGTGTTTGATATGTTTCATTTGGATGACGCTTATCGGGAAGCTATGTTTGGAAAGAATGCTGAGAAGATACTGAAATTACGTAAATAAAGGAGCCGGAGTATGAGAGAAAACGAGATCAGAAATATTCTGCCGGAAGAGTCAAGAAACGCATTCGATGATATTGTGGAACAAAGGGTACTGGGAGCCAGCAATCATATAGCGATGGTTGGTGATATGATAGAGGCTCTGGTAAACAGAGGACTCAGGGAAAAGAAAACATCTGCGCAGGTGATTGACGAAATACTGCAGGTGTCGCAGTACTTTATCGAGACAAGAGGCGAAGCGAGTCAGGCAGTCAGCAATGCGATTTATCTCATGATTCATGATATCCGTTCCTGCAGGGATATGGACCTTAAGACAGCTGCGGAACAAATTCTCCGGACAAAGAACGGATATAAAAATACTGCATCGGAAGCGGTGGAACTGTGCGTGAAGTATGCAGTACGGCTTGCTGAGAATATGGAGAGAATCTTTGTCTATGATTATTCCAGCACAGTAGAAAAATTTCTTCGTGGTTTAAAAAACAATGACAAACAATATGAAATTTATATTGCCGAGAGCCGTATCATTGATGGAGGCCGTCCCTTTGTAAAGGCGTGCCAGGAGGCTGGACATAAAATCAAGTTTATACCGGATGCTTCGATTATGTATTATCTCAGAAGATGCGGTGCGGCGTTTATGGGAGCAGAAACTTTCTATCCCGATGGAACAGGATTTAACACGACAGGTTCTGATATCGTGGGTTTGGTCTGCCATTACTTTCAAATACCGCTGTATTTTCTGACCCCTATGATTAAGCTGGATATCCGGCCTGTTACAGGAGAAAAGAAAAAATTAGTATATGATGATTTGAAAGAAAAACTCTCAGAAAAGTGGGAGGCAGAATTGGAGAAAGATTCCATTGACTTTATAACGCCTGAACTGGTCGGTGTAAAACCGGAATTTATTAAAGCCTTTGTCACTGAACAGGGAGTGATTCCATCGGGACAGATGTATACGGTGAGCATGGAATACAGCAGAAAATTAAGAGGAGAGTGATGAGATGAATCAGTTAGGCGGAACGGAGAAGCTTGTTTTATCTATGATACAGCCGGAGCCGCTTCCGGGAAGTTATCGTCATAGAGACAAAGGAATTGATGAAATTGTAGAGATCGCATTAAGAGAGACGGAAATGGTGGCAGAGAATCATTTTGACGGGGTTATTATACAGAATATGAATGACATGCCCATTCGTCAGATATCCAGACCGGAAGCGATAGCGTATATGACAAGAATCTCCTACGAAATCAAAAAGCGGTTTCCGGAACTCGTCATGGGAATTCTCATGAACTGGGACGGAGTGGCAGGTCTGTCAGTGGCAGATGCCGTAGGAGCAGATTTTGTGAGAGTTGAGCATCTGTTTACGGGAGCCAATGTTACGAGCGCAGGAATTCTTCAGGGACAATGCGTAGAGATTGCCGAATTGAGAAAACGGACAGGCTCCAAGGTCCCGGTGTACGCAGATGTATATGAAGTACATGGGATTCCCCTTGGCAGAAAAACGGTGGGAGATGCCGCATGGGAATGTATCCACGAAGCTTTTGCGGATGGATTGTTTATGTCGGGAAAGACACCTGAGGAAAGTATTCAGATGGTACAGGAGGCAAGAAAAAAGGTGCCTGACGTGCCCATTTACCTGGGGGGCGGAGCTACAGGTGACAACATCCATGAACTGATGCAGTATTATGACGGAGTTTCGGTAGCAACCTGGATTAAAAATGGAGATATGAAAAATCCCATCGATCCGGAAAGAGCAAAATATTTTATTCAGGAAGCAAAGAAGTAACGCCTAAATATCTGTACACTGTCAGTATGATTTAATTATAAAACAGAATAGAATAAAAAACTAAGAACAACGGATCAGGAGACTGCAGGCAGAATTGCCTTGCGTATTTCTGGTCCGTTGTTTTGCTTATGTAAAAATATAAATTGACATAGAAATATTTGATGAAGAGCAGGCTGGAGCGGAACTTGTAAGACGGGAAATTTTAGTTTCATAATCAGGAATCCATGAAAGTTTTACAAGCATTTTACCGAGCTTCTGTAGAAGACTTTACTTTACCCAGGCATAATTGTAACTGTTCTTATGAAAACAAGGAAGCTACAATAGCAGGAGGTAGTATGATGTCAACAATCAACAAACAGTCGGCAAATCAATCTCAAAAACTGATGGTATTTGTACTGACAATGGCCCTTTATGGACTGGCAACTCTTTTTACGGAGCTGATTCCCAAATTTCAGCTCGGTATTGTGGAATTTTCTGTGGAGTATTTTCTGTTTATTCCTCTGACACTGGCCATGCTGTTTGATCCCATTTCAGTCGCCCTGGGAGCAGCGACCGGAGAGCTGGTATTCAGTGAAATCATGCTGGGTCAGTTTGGAGGCCTGGGAGAACTGGAAAAATTTATTACTGTTACTATCGGCGTGTATGCTGCAGGACGTCTGGTCTCCGATCCTAGAAATCGAAAAATGGTAGGACTTGCAGCTTTTGGAGGAACAGCCATTCAGCTTCTTCTGGGAACTATTGTAGATGTTCTGAAGGTACAGTTTGCAGTAGAAGATTTTGAGGCGGTGGCAGGTCTTCCGGAAAGTGTATTTTTTACAGAAGGCTTTGCATTTCTGAATGATTTGCTGTTTTCCGGCATTCTGTTCTGCCTTCTGCCTACACTCTTTTTAGTACCCAGACTTTACGGGAAAATTGAGCCTTTGCTGGGAATGCAGCCCAGAACAGAGCGGACAGCATCTGCTTCTGTCGGCTGGAAAACAGTTCTTGGATGCGCAGCAGCCTTTGCCTGTGCTGTTGGCGCAGAATTTATGGCGGAAAATGGTCTGAGTCTGATTGACTGGGAAGCGGCCTGGGCGGAAAGCGCTTCTGCCATGGCAGTGGGAATGACAGCAGCGGCAGCTGTGGCAGTGGCAGCTGTGATTATTATGAGAAAACACTCAGAAAATAATCTCGCGGAAAAAAGGATTTGAACAACATGAATGTGATAGAAACAGAGCATCTGACCTATTCCTATCCGGGCGC
>DWYN01000121.1 GCA_019118645.1 Candidatus Blautia excrementipullorum
CCTCTGCCACAGCCGACATATTTCCGGACATCCACTGCAAAAAACCGTCCTTCGTCGTCCTGACAGAACACTGTGCAGTATTGATGGACCTTGCTGCCGATCTTCCTTGCAAGGAATATGACCAGCGCCACCGTCCCCAGGCAGACAGCCATGGATATCTCCGCCACAGGCCCGCCTAAAATCAATGTCAGCACAACGATCCCGCAGGGCACGGCAATCGCTGCCGCTGTCAGCCCAATGATAGACAGGGTGACTCCCGCTGCAAAATGATCCTTCTCCTCCGCACGCTCCTCCGTCCAGATCCTCATAGACATCCCCCTCTTTACAGCTCTTTTCCCGTTTTTTCTTCTTTAATATACAGTCTACCTTCTATTGCTGCTGCATGCAAGAAAAATCATTATTCTACAGCCCGGATGCGCTCCACAATGCTGCCGTCCCGCACCAGGACCCGCCGCACGGCCAGCGGGATCAGCACACAGATCAGGATCATGAGAACTGTCATCACAGCCACAGGCCAGAAAGGCACGTAAAACTCCGCTCCCATATAATTCATGGACTGGTAGATTCCGTAAGTGACAGCCAGCCCTAAAGTTTCTACCAAAAGCAGGGAACCCGCTGCTGTCAGAAGCCCTTCCAGCACCAGCATCCGCCGGATCTGCCGCTCGGTCATGCCAATGCTCTCCAGAGAGGCCAGCTCTCTTCCCCGGCTCTGGATACTGCCGATCACAGTATTGATATAATTAAGAATACCGATCAAAGCCAGGATAGCGGCCACGCCGATGCCTACCTCCATCATATTGCCCTGGGCCTTTTTTACGTTCTTTGCCTCATCGATTTTGGAGGTATAGGAAAAATCTCTGGCGTCCGGGCTCTCATCCATGAGAGACAAAACAGCACTCTCCGCCTCTTCGTCGTAACTCTCCGTGTACTGCACCGCCGCCTTGGACACATAGCACTGATCTGTAAACTCCCGCACTGCCCGGTCGCTTACAATGACCATAGGCGGATATCCCGACATGGGACCTGTGAAATACCGTTCATCCGTAAGACCCGCAATCTCAAAGCTCCTGGTATTGGAAAGAGCCTCCGGTTTCAAAACGGCGTCCAGCTCCCCGGCAAGGCCTTCCACCGGGTATTCCCCGCAGGTCACGGTCTTTCCTCTCACATCCGCATCGGTGAACTCCAGGCTGTCCCGGTACAGGACGCAGGTCTTTCCTGCCATGAAACCCTCCTTATCAAGCTCTGTATCCACAATTTCCGCCAGATAGTCAAAGTCAGACTCCGTAATTCCCACCAGGAAGGAGCCGAAGTTTTCCGGATGCTCCTTATATTCCTTAATCTCATCCTCATATGGGACATACATCCACGTAGCGTAAAACTCCTGCATCCACATGTCTGCGAAATCCGGCTCCCAGGGCACAGTGATCTGGGCCGCCAGCACCGGGCTCACCCGGTCTACCCCTTCTGTATCGGACAGCTGCTTCAGGAAATCCTCATCCAGGATATTTTTCCACTGCCGGTTATCCGCCCTCGACATCGTGTCATTTTCAATCTCCATGTCCTGATCCATAAAGTTCGAAACATAGGTCCTCGGCCCCTGGCTCTGGATCAGCGTTACCAGACAGAGAAACACGGAAAATCCCGCTGCCAGCGACAGGATGATGACCGCTGACTTTTTCTTATCCTTCGTGAACTGCTGCAGGGCCATCCGCCATAAAAGCTTCCCCTTCCCGGTCTTTCGCACGCTTTTTCCGCCGTACACCGGGCGGTAACCTGCTGCCTCCATAGGGGAGACAGACACAGCCAGCCTGGCGGGTTTCATGCTGCCGATCCATACCGTCAGGGCTGTAAGAAATATGGTCAGCGCAAACACAGCCGGGTGAAAGGTGATCTCTATGGGACCTGCTTCTTCTGCCCGCACTCCCAGAAACCGGACAATAGAAGGAATCAGGAAAAAGGATACTCCTGTCCCAAGAATCAGTCCTGCACTGATCCCGATCCCTCCGATAATCACAGTCTGCCGCCGCATCAGTGTGCCGATCTGGCGTCCTGTCATGCCGATGGTCTGAAGAAGTCCGTAATACCGGACATTTCCTGCCACTGACAGGTACAGGATATTGTAGATCAGAAGATAGGCACACAGGCAGGTGACAAGAGCGATGCCGGCAAGTCCCAGGACGATCGGAATGGAATACCCGGCCTCTACCGAAAAGAAAAGGCTCTGCTGCTTTTCCAGATTCATACTGTCGATAAAGGTCTCCTGCTCCTCCTGTGTCCAGAAATCCTTGTGAAAGGTCATAAAATAACGGCCGGAAGCCACCTCTGAAAGCTCATAGCCGCACTGATCATAAAAGGCTCTGGACACATAAAATACATTTTTCGTCCCATAGCCTTCCCAGATGCCGGAAATCTTAAATTCCCGCTGGCTCTGGTTTCCCTGTGCGTCCTGCCAGAGAGCCCGGAAGGTATCGCCAATGCCAAGCCCCAGCTCTTCGAATCCGCAGCTTTCCAGCGCTTCCTTGGTCACCATGACCTCGTTTTCCTCCTGTGGGTAAGTCCCCTTCACCCACTCTCTGGCCGGCGTCATGATATCATTCCAGTACACCTCGTCCAGCCACACGCATCCCACGTTTGCCGTGTTATCATAATCCGTAGAGAGAACCGAACCGGCCACGGCAGCAATGCCGATCTGATCGATGTCCGGATTCTCTTCACATTTTTTCTTCTGCTCCTCTGTCATACCGTACATAATCGCATCAAAATCGCCTCCGCTCAGACGGATATTCTGCAGCCGGTACATTTTAAAATAAGTGATGCCCACCGTGAAGACA
The DNA here is from genome assembly GCA_019118645.1 of Candidatus Blautia excrementipullorum. GTDB lineage: Bacteria > Bacillota > Clostridia > Lachnospirales > Lachnospiraceae > Blautia_A > Blautia_A excrementipullorum. The sequence goes on from DWYN01000121.1 coordinate 2,832, forward strand.
GAAAAAAGCATAAAGGCAGACAAGGCCACTGCCAGAGCCATGATGATGGTCCTTCTTTTGTTGCTCACGAGAGAACGCTTTGCCATACGGCGGATGACACTCTGATTGTTATTAGCCAGCATAACGATCACCTGCTTTCACGATCCTGCCATCCTCGATGTGCACGATCCGGTCCGCCATCTGGGCAATGTCGCTGTCATGGGTAATCAGGATGATGGTCTGCTGAAACTCCTTTGCCGCCACCTTTAAAAGTCCCATCACATCATGGCTTGTGGCTGTGTCCAGATTGCCAGTGGGCTCGTCGGCCAGAACGATCGCAGGTTTACTGGCAATGGCTCTTGCAATCGCCACCCGCTGCTGCTGTCCTCCGGAGAGCGTGCCGGGAAGGGCCTCCCGCTTTTCCTCCAGGGACAAAAGCGAGAAAATGTCATCTACAAATTCCCGGTCGATCCTGCGCCCGTCCAGTTCGATAGGAAGGACAACATTCTCATATACATTCAGATCCGGTACCAGGTTATAACTCTGAAAAACAAAGCCTACCTTCCTCCGGCGAAAAATTGCCAGCTGTTCTCTCGTCATCCCGGCAAGACGGCGTCCGTCTACATACACCTCCCCGGAAGTGGGCTCGTCCAGTCCTCCGATCATATGAAGAAGTGTGCTTTTTCCACTGCCGGACTTTCCGATAATGGCTACAAACTCCCGTTCCGCCACGGAAAAATCCACACCATCCAGAGCTTTCACCGTGTTTTTCCCAAGCTGATAATATTTTTTTAGATTTTTTGTCTTTACGATCCAGTTTTCCACTCTTTTCGCCTCCTCATTTCATGTCCGGCCAGATCACATATCCCGTCTCCTGACCTTGACTTTATTGTAGAATGCGAAAGTCACAAACCAGTCTCAGATCCAAATTCTCACAAAACTGTGACAACGATTTCTCTCCACACACGATTATATTCCCGGCTGCAAAGGAAGATATACACCAAAATCAGAGCCCTCTCCCGGCTCTGACCGGACATCCACATACCCGTTCTGAAGCTCTATGATCCGTCTGGTAAGATACAGGCCGACACCTATCCCTTCTGCATCATGGACCTCCGGCTCCCGGTAGAAACGGGTAAATATTTCCGCCTGCCGCTCCAGAAGGATCCCTTTTCCACTGTCCTTTACGTGGATCTCTGCAAAAATTTCTCCTTTTTTTACGGCAAGCCAGATCCGGCCGCCAGGTTCTGTATACTTGACTGCATTGTCCAGAAGATTAAAGACCGCCTCTTCCGTCCACTTGGGATCATGGGGCAGGAAAAAAGGTCCCTCTGCCTCCGCCAGGATCCTGATCTGCTTGGATGAAGCGGCGGCCACCACAGCGGAAACCGCTCTTTTCAGCGTTTCCGCCAGGTCGCAGTTTTTCTTCTGTATCTGGATAACTCCTGTCTCAAGCCGTGACATTTTCACCAGACTCTGGAAGAGAAAATCCAGCTTGTCTGTCTGATGCTCCAGCTTGTCAAGGAATCCATACGCTTCCCCGGGAAGCTCCTGCTGACGCAGGATCTCCAGATAGATCTTCTGGTTGGCGATAGGCGTCCTGGTCTGATGGGAAATGTCGGAAATCAGCTCCTTCATCTGCTCTTTCGCCTCCAGGCTTTCCTTCGCCTTCCGCTCCTGTATATGTTGGATCCGGGCCAGCTTTTCATTTACCTTCCCGGCAAGGGTATCCTTTGTCTCCTGATCTTTTTTCAAAGGCTTCCCCGTAAGGAGAGCATCCAGGTTTTCCTCCAGAAGCTCCGTAAATGCATAGATTTCTTTTTTCTGCTGCCAAAGCCTAAAAAGCGCAAAGCCCGCAAAAAGCAGGGCTGCAGCCGTGATCACTGTCATCCAATCCACTGATATCCCATCCCGTACACATTTGAAATATATTTATGTTCTGCATCCTCAATCTTTCCTCTTAACCGGCCCACGTTGACGGTCAGGGCGTGCCGGTCCATGAGCTGGCTGCCGCCCTCCCAGAGGCAGTCCAGAAGTACATCGTAAGTGAGAAGCTGTCCCCTGTGGGAAACAAATTCCCGAAGAAGCCGAAACTCCGTAGGCGTCACCTGGCAGGGCTGACCATTCACTGTCGTTTTGGCCCTCAGAAAGTCTATATAGAGAAAGCCATCGTCGTAAATCTGCCCCGACTCCTCCTGCTCTCTTTTCAGGATCACGCCAATCTTCTTTAACAGGATTTTCATGGAAAACGGTTTCGTCACATAGTCCTGGGCTCCCAGCTCATACCCTCTCAGCGCATCCTCCTCCAGATCCCGGGCCGTCAGAAAGAGAACCGGGACTTTTCCCAGCTCCGGTTCCTTCTCCCTCAGGTACTGGCAGAAATCAAATCCTTCTCCGTCCGGAAGGTTCACGTCCAGCAGCACCAGGTCCGCACCCTTTTCCTGATACCGCTCTTCTGCTTCCCGGACAGAATGAGCCGCAAGCGGCATAAATCCTTCTTTTTCCAGCATCCAGGCAATCCCGTCCGCCAGCTCCCAGTCATCTTCCACGATCAGTACGGTCTGCCTCTTTTCTTCCTGCATCTTACGTTACATCCTCCCACTTAATACAGTTTCCGGTAAATTTCTTCCAGAGCCTCTGCCTGGAATTTCACATAGCTCTGATTCAGAAGCCTCTGCTGTGCTTCCTCCACACTTTTCGCAAAGCTTTGAATCTCCTCTTCTTTCATTCCGTATTCGCGGAGAGGTTTACGCTGGAGCAGACGGTTCAGAAGCTTTTCTGTCTCTATGTAAACCTCATCCGCATCACAATTCAGGATTCCCGCCAGAAATGCATTTAATTCCCGGATACCGCCCTCTGGGTCTCTCTCCTGGTATGCCTGGAACACCGCCGTGAGGAACTGATAATTGGCTTCTCCGTGGGTGACATGATATACCCCGCTCAAAGGATAGGACATTGCATGAACTGCTCCTGTTCCTGCGTTTCCAAAGGAAATGCCTGCCAGGTTGCTGGCCACAAGGAAGTCTTCAAACAAATGCTCCCGGTAATCCTGCCCTTCCTCTGCAAGCTTCCGGAATCCGGAAAGTAACATCTCCATTGCCTTTTTTGCAAACATCCTGGTGTAGAGATTGCTTTTCGGAGACACATAAGACTCAATCGCATGGATCAATGCATCAATGGCGCTGGTTACAAAGAAATGCCAGGGAAGCTCCCGCAAAAGCTCAGGGATCAGCACTGCGTCGTCTGCATAGATCTCATCACAGGCCAGCCCCAGCTTGGTATGCATCCCGGTCATTTCCACGATCGATACGTTGGAGACCTCTGAGCCGGCGCCGCAGGTAGTCGGCACTGCCACCAGACGATGGATCTTTTTTAGCGGCACCTTCCTCTGGTAGATATCCGCAGCCGAATCATGTCCCTCCAACACCAGGATCTTAGCCATATCGATGACCGCTCCACCGCCAATGGCAATGATCCGGTCACAGTCAGTTTTCCGGAAATCTTCAAGAAGCGCATCTACCATAAGATCCGTAGGCTCTCCCTGTCCATACTGGCTCTTATAACGCACCACCGCGCCTGTATGAGAAAGCTCAGAAAAATGAGCCTCGAATACGGATTTCCCTGCCAGGATAAAGTCGCCTTCTCCCACCTGAAAATCCTTGATAAATTCCGCCACATATTCATATCGATGTACCACCGGTTTTTCTTCAAAGAATTTCATATCTTACGATCCTCCTGTCTACTTATTCACTTATGCATTATTGTAGCATATTACTCTTTTTTCTTCACGAAAAAGATTCCCATCAGGACCAGAAGGAGCGTCACTATTGTCATCCAGAAAAATGCCGTGGTCAGCCCGTGGAGCGCCGCCTCGTCCCCATACTTTCCTTGGCCATTCTGGGCGGAAACGGTCATGATGCCTACAAACACCGCTGTCCCCATGGCTCCGGCCACTGTACGCAGAGAGGTAAGAAGCGCCGTCCCGTGAGAAAGCTTTTTAAAGCCAATCCCTTCGGTCCCCCAGGTCACCAGCGGCATCATCAGGCAGCCGATCGCCGTGGTGCGAAGCGTGTTCCAGGCAGCCGCCACCCACACCGGCGTGTCCATGGTCAGAAGACACATGCCGCCGCAGCTTACGGCCATGCAGACCGCTCCCGTGACAAACAATATCTTCATGCCCAGCTTATCATATATTTTCCCCGCAAATGGACTGATGACAGCCATCACCGCTGAACCGGGCAGGACGATCAGGCCGGAAACGGTGGCCGAGCATCCCATAATAGACTGTGCGTAAAGCGGCATCAGCATGGAGGATCCCATCATCACAAAATATAACAGCATACTTCCCACCACGCTGATCGCATAGTTTTTCTTTTTCAGGATCCGCAGCTCCAGGAACGGCTCCTCTAAATGAAGCTGCCGGTATACGAACAGTCCCGAAGCACACAGTCCGATTACCAGCACAGGCAGAACCTGGGCGCTCATAAAGCTGTAGCTTCCGATATTTCCGATCCCCAGTGTCAGACCGCCGAAGGCAAAAATGCTGAACACAAACGACAGGGTATCGAATTTTTTTCGGGCTGTTTCCAGTATGTTGTCAAACACAAAGACCGCCCAGACAAGCGAGATTAGCATGATACCGATCGATATGTAAAAAATTGCCCGCCAGCCAAGCATATCCACGATGATCCCGGCAAGCGTGGGCGCGATGACCGGCGCTGCCCCGATAGACAGGCCGTACCAGCCCATGGCTGTGCCCCGTTTTTCCGCCGGATAAATGGTCAGGATGATCACCTGGGCCATGGAGGTTAAGATTCCATTTCCGCAGGCCTGCAGGATCCTGGCCGCCATCATGACCTGAAAGTCAGGCGCAACCACGCACAGGGAAAGCCCCACGATAAACAGCAGCATTCCCGTCAGGAACAGCCGCTTCGTCGGAAACCGCGTGATCAAAAAAGCGGTCAGCGGCATGATGATCCCCATGACCAGGGAATAACCGCTGGTCAGCCACTGACCCGCAGTCACACTGATCTCAAGATCTGAGATGATCGCGGGCAGGGCGGTGTTCAACGCCGTTGCCAGCATCGACGAGGCGATGCAGGTGATCACAATATTAATAAAAATCATTGTACGCTTTCTGTCCGTCATCCTAATTTCTGTCTCCATGATCTTCCTCCAGTTCCAAGTAGTAATTCCGAATCTTTTTTAATGTCTGGTAAAAGGAACACTTTTCCTCCTCCGTCAGCCCAGACAGCATTTCCTTGTGGGCAATGGCCCGGTCTTTCCTGACCTGCCCGGCACGTTGCGCCCCCTCTTCTGTCAGCGAAGCCAGAAGAACCCTTCCGTCTGCCCTGGACGGCGTACGCCGCACTAACCCCTTCTGCTCCAGCTTTGCCAAGATCTCCCCCGCCGAAGCCGGACGGATCCGCAGGATCCCAGCCAGCTCCTTCTGGCTGATCGGCCCCGTCCTTTCCAAAATAAAAAGACAGCTGTACTGTCCCCGGAACACATCCATATTCCCATAACGATTCTCCGAATAGCTGCGGTTCAGTTTCATCACCTCAAAAAACATCTCCACCACATCTTCGTCTTTTAAGTTCATATCATTCACCCTCTCTATTAATAAGGTACCTTATGATTATATGCGAGAGCAGCGGAAAAGTCAAACGGGGACGTACACCTTTTGCAAAGGTGTACGTCCCCGTTTGACTTTTCGGGTGTCCCTATGTGACTTTTACCCTGTCCCCTTTTACATCTGCTTCCTCACAATCCGGTAGTCGTCTCCGTTTCGGTAATACGGACATTCGTAGTGTTTATCGGATATCAGGCGGATATATTCGTCTTCATCCATGCTGATGTCGCAGACATATTCTTCGTATTCGTCGTCATATACGTAGTAGGTGCAGGTACCGCAGCTTGCTGCCCCGCTCTGGCGTGATGTTTCTTTTTTCATGATCTTCTCCACCTATTTCGACTAATCTTCGTCTGATGAGCTTTCCACTTCTGCCGCTTTTTTCAGATAGCCCTCTCTTACCTCTTCCGGCACCAGTGATCCTCCGGTGGCCCAGGCGATGTGGGCGGCCTTTTCCATCTTGTCGCTTAATCCCTGCTCTTCTAAGTATTTCCTGCAAGCTTCTTCTTTTTCAATCCGTACCGGTCCCGCAAATGCCGCACAGGAGCTGGGCTCGATAAATATGTGTTCCTGATCCAGAAGCGCCTTCATGTATAGATAAAGCCTGTCATCTTCCACTGTAAATTCGCCGCTCAAAAGATGCTCTACCGTTTTTCCCACAAATTTGGACGGGCGCCCTACCGCCAGGCCGTCTGCCTCTGTCTTCCCGGACAGGCCAATGTCCTGCACGCAGATATCGCTGTGAAGCCCGGTTGCGATGCCAAGGACCATACAGCAGGCCTGCACCGGTTCTTCATAGAAAATATGCACATTGTCTCCGTAAAGGAGTTTCAGCCCAAAGGTCACTCCACCCGGCGCGCCGCCGACTCCGCAGGGAAGGTATACAAACAGCGGATGCTCATCGTCTACTTTGATTTCGTGCTCTTCCAGCTGCTTTCTGAGGCGCAGTGCCGCCACGGCGTATCCCAGGAACAGATTGACTGAATTTTCATCATCTACAAAATAACTGTAGGGATCTTTTTCGGCTTCTTCTCTTCCTTTTTTGACCGCAGCCCCATAATCTCCGGCATACTCGATCACTTCTACGCCTTTTGATCGCAGAAGGTCTTTTTTCCACTGTTTGGCGTCCTGGGACATGTGAACATAAACATGGAAACCGACTGCCGCGCTGATGATACCGATGGACAATCCCAGGTTTCCAGTTGAACCTACATGCACAGAATACCGCGAGAAAAATTCTTTCGCTTCAGGATCCGCAAACTTTTCATAGTTCTCTCCCGGTTTCACGATACCGTGTTCCAGAGCCAGGTCTTCCGCATGCTTTAAAATCTCATAGATACCGCCTCTGGCCTTGATCGATCCGGCAACCGCCAGATCCGAATCCATTTTCAACAGCAGCTTCCCTGTCAGTCCGGCGCCCCATGTACTGTTCAGCTTTTCTTTCATGCCCGGAATCTCTTTTAACGGAGATTCAATGAGCCCGTCTCGCTCTCTGGTCTCCGGAAATACACGGCTGATAAAAGGTGCGAATCTTTGCAGCCTTTCTTCTGCATCTTTCACATCTTCCATCGTCAATTCGATCCCTTCCAGCGCTTCCTTTGTCCCGCTCAGCAGGGGATTGATCCAGCTGACCTCCTCCTGATTCCGAAGGTTTCGTACAACGGGCGCTTTTTCTTCCAGCATAGCCAGTTCCATAACCATTCCCTCCTTTTTGATATGAATTCAGTATAACACCTCGTTTGTTAACTGTAAATTTATTTTATTAAATATAATTAAACACTTCTGTCTATCAGAATGATGGCGGCGTAATTGCAAAAATAACCTTTGCCTCTTCTTCTTCATGGTTCTCCCAGCGGTGCGGGCACTGTGGCGGAATCCTGACGCAGTCTCCCTCCCCCAGTTCATATTCCTTCCCTTCCATGTAAATTCTCACAGCTCCTGCCATCACATATGCCACTTCTTCACCGGCATGCTCCATCTCCCGTTCTGAAGACACCTGCCCCGGCGGGACCGTCATAGAGCAGAATTCAATCATGCCGCTCACATCCGGCGTTAACAGCTGGTAAACAACTTCTTCCTCCGGACGGCCGATGATCTTATATTTTCCCTTTCGCACAATGACCTTTTCCTCTTTATTCTCATCCTGGAAAAACTTGAACAACGGCACCTGCAGCGCTGCCGCCAGGGATTTCAGTGTGTTGATAGACGGATTCACTCCATTATTTTCCATCTGGCTTAGCATGGAAGGTGTCGTCCCTGCCCGCGCCGCTAATTCTCTTAAGCTTAATCCCCGCATATTACGAAACTGTCTCACTCTTGCTCCCAGATTGATATCTTCCATCGCACTACTCCTTTTTCCCCGCCGTTTTCTTTTATTATAAAACCTCCTTCTCGCCATGACAATCAAAAAGAGGCCTGTCTTTCGACAGACCTCCCTTTTTCTGAGTCTTCAGCTATTATACCTGTAGCCGACACCTACATCTCGTCTTTTTGGGACAGAATTGCTTCTACTGCAGCGCAGGCCGGGCAATCACAGTATTTTGCACCGGCTGCTTTGATCTCTTTTGCATGTTCAGCCACATTACCTGCATTAGCTCCAAACACTTTAGCCCCGGCTTCTGATTCTGCAAAGGCGATCAGTCCATCTACCGTCACGATGTCCTCTTCCAGCTCCGCAATGTACTTTTTCGTCTCTTCTTCCTGCCTGTCGGTCCCAACAGCGTCAAGCCATGACTGCGCTGCCTCTTTCGCCTCCTGGCTGCAGGATGGAGCCGCCATCAGCTCTTTTGTTTTTTCAACTACAAAATCCAGTACTTCTTTGTTCATGTCGAACCCTCCTTGCTTTTCCAAACTGTCTCTATTATACCACGTGCACAGGAAAGAAAGCTACGCCGCAGGCGGTATTTATTTTCTATACCATATATTTTTCTTTTAATTCCTGAAATTCTTCACATTCCCGCAGGAACGCATATTCATCCTCTTTTTCAATAAGGCGAAACAACGATTCTGTCATCAGGCGTCCCATCTTCGGATCCGATTCTTTCGTATCCAGATGGGTGAATAGAAGAGAGGTACCCAACTCCCACGGTTTTGACAATGCCCCCAGCATTTCTCTTAACAGCTGCACACACCGGTGTGCATCTTTTTCTTCCACAGCCACAGTAAATGCCACTGTACAAGCGCTGTAGTCCCACTGGTAGATTCCCATCACTTTCCGGCTGTATTCCGCGATTTCCAAGGCCCGCTCCCGGTCGCCTTCCCGCACGGCCGCTACCGCAAGCTGATTCAGCATCAGAAATACTTCCTGCAGCTGCCCGTTCAGCTTTCCTTCCAGAAGTTTTGCCGCATCCTCATACCGCTTCTGCTTCATATACATGGAAATCAACAGCTGGCGCCGGTCCGGAGCCTGGTACTCCGGGAGCTGACCGATCAGCTCTTCAGCCTTTTCGTATGCCCCTTCCTGGATATGCATGGACGCCAGGCCGTACCGTGCAAGGTCTGCCGTCGCCGGCTTTCCGCATGTGATCGCTCTTTCATAGAGTTCCACTGCAAAGGCCTGATTTTTTGCAAGTTCTTCTTCCGGCACCATAAACAGAACACTCATGCCCCGCACCATGACGCCCATCTGATATAGAAGTTCTCCGCAGGACGGATATTCCCGGATCCTCTCTCTTACCAGCTCCATCGCCTTTTCCACGCCGTCTTTTCTGGCAATCTCTCCGATCTCATTTGCATATCCTGTGATCTCTTCTTTTGTCAGATTTTCACGAAAACAGAACAATTCATTGAGATCCGTTTCCAAAAGCCTGGCCAGCGCCGAAAGCAGTGTGATGTCCGGATAGGATGCACCGCTTTCCCACTTATTGACAGCAGGGGCGGACACTCCCAGCCGCTCTGCCACCTGCTCCTGAGTCAGCCCTCGTTCTCTTCGTTTCTGCCGAATCACATCCTTCATCTGCATAACAGTTCCTCCTTTGATCGTCTGATTTCACATCCCTGTAAATGCAAAGGCCTTTGCTGTTTTTATTGTAGCAGACAAATGAATCTACGGGTATTGAGCTGTTATTAAGTTACGGGAACATTTTTTAACCATCAGTTAATTCAGCACGCAGCTCATCTCATACCACTGCTCGCCTCCCCAGGACGAACCGGAAATCCCCTGGTTCTGGAAGCCCATCTTTTCGTACATCTTTACCTTTCCTTCCAGGCAGGTCAAAATGATGGTCTTTCTCCCCTGCTTCCGTTCTCTTTCCAGATACCTGGACACGATCGCAGTCGCAAGTCCCTGTCTCCTGTAATCCGGCAGCACATCCAGTCCCAGCAGCATGATGTTCTTTCCCTGCGGATCATGCAGTCCGGCATCTTTAAAAAACTCATCTCTGAGTGCTTCCTCATCGGTTGCCAGGCCGTTCAGAAATCCGGCGATCTTTCCAGTCTCCTTGTCTACTGCTACCAAAAAGAATTCCGGCGCTGTCAGCACCCTTTCCTTCATCATTTTCTCGGAGCATGCTTCATTGGGCGGAAAACAAATCTGTTCAATCTGCGCTGCCTGGTCTGCTTCCTCTGGCCGGATATTCCGAAATTCAAAACGCTCCTCTATCGAAGTCATGGTATTTCCTTCTCTCTTTACTGTCTGTTCATAAGATTGCTGTTTCATCTCCCTGTTTTGTTAACCTCCATTTTGTCTAATATTCCAAGGGCAGTCACGCCCGGATGTGTAACCTTGATCCGGCAGATTTCTTCCACAAACGCCGGCTCCAGCTTCAACTCTTCTGCAATCCTGGAAACCGTCTGTCCCTTTTCCATCCGCTTCAAAACCGCCTCGATGTTTCGCCGTCCGCATTTTTGCGGAGCATCTTTCTCTCTTTTCTGCGGAGTCTCATCCGGAATATCCACCCGTTCTGCCCGCCATCCGTCCTCATCAAGCTCAAGGACTGCCATGGTAAGCTCCATCCGGAACCGTCGTCTGCCGCAGCTTCCCGGATTCAGCCAGAGCCTTCCGTCTTTCCACTCTTCCGCATACTTATGGGAATGTCCATAAATTACGATCTGCCGGTCTCCCAGCTCCTCCGGCACATCCTTCTTATTATGCACCAGAAACAGGTTTGCGCCTCCCAGGGAAAACGTCAGGTGATGGGGCAGATGCTCCGCCCACTCCTTATCATTATTTCCCCGGACTATGTAGAGCGGCGCATCCGCTCTTTTGGCTTTCTCGATCTCGTCTATGATTTTCTGTGAAGCGATGTCTCCGGCATGGAGTACAGCGTCACATTCACTTATGATTTTCTTTACCTCCGGCCTGAGAAGGCCGTGGGTGTCTGAAAGGACTGCTAGTTTCATGGCAACTCCCTACCCATCTAAATTAATCACATATGACTGCAAACTCCTCTTGCAGCCGTTCTTTTCATAAAATTCCTCCACACCTGGCTGCGCCCCGAAATACAACATTGTCGGCGTATGTTCCTTTGCCAGATTCAGAAGTCTGCTGCCGATACCCTGCTTCTGATATTCGGGAAGCACCAACAGTTCTGTGATAGTTCCAAAAAAATACCCATCCGAAAGGATCCGCAGACATCCCACCAGCGTTTGCCCGTCATAAGCTGTAATATTTATCGTTTTTGTCAATGCCGCCTCCGTTTTCTCCGTATCATAATTTCCAGGCCAGATCTTGTCCACAAACGAAAGGAATGTATCTGTACGCAATTCCTTGTCATCGACTTTATATTCCACGGATATTCTCCTTTCTAGTCCTAATCTAAAACAATGTCTGCTGCTCATATTCCTGGCTTTTCTGAAGCTTCGCCGGAACTTTGTGCAGTGCAAATTCCAGGAATGCATCGTCATAGATCCAGGCTTCCACCTCTTCTTTTCCCAGAATCAAAGGCATCCTGTCATGAACCGGACTTACAGATGCATTAGCCGCAGTCGTCAGTATGACGAAATGGTCTCCATCCTGAAAACGGTCGAAAAATCCGGCCATATAGAGCACTGGCTGATCCTGGCCGGAAAATGTCACTTTATTTTTCTGGGCATCCCATTCATAATACTGCCCTGCTGGAATGATACACCGCCTGCGCCGTACGCTTTCTCGGAACATATTCCGCTCCAGGACGGTCTCGGCTCTTGCATTGATAACCAGGCCTTTCTTCTGATACTGCGGAAATCCCCACTTCATTTCTTCTGCCGACAAATGCGCCGTCCTCCCAGTAAGCACGAGGGCGGATTGGGACGGATAAATATCTCCGAATTTTCCTTTCCAAAATGCATCATTTGTCTCCGGCGCTACATTTGCAATTTCCTTGATCGTGTGATCATCTATGTAAAATCTTCCACACATAAATTCTTACCATCTATGTTTTATCTGTTTCTATCTGCATTTTAAGCAGGCTCTGCAAGATCCCGCTAAAAATATAAGGCTTTTTTATATTACTACAAATGTCTGCGGATCACAAGCTGGCGCTTTTGGCCTTCTTATTCTCTCATTTGTTCTTCTCGTATGCCTATCTTTTGATATGCTCTTTCATCCATTCACAGATCAGATCCGCAATCTCGTCACTGTTGTCCTCCATCATCAGCGCATGCGTATTGCCTCGGATTCCCAATTCCGGCAGCGATAACCAGGTGCTGTCCCCTCCCATGGAAAGAAGTTTTTCATGAAGATTTCTCATACTCCCTTCCCAGGCAAAGGCGCCAGGCCACTTATACCCGTCAATGCAGTACTCTTCTCCCAAGAAATCCCCATATACGAAAAGGAATGGAATTTCTCTAAAGGATGAGACGTCTACTTTTTCTACATCCATGTCAGAAGAACTCTCCACAAGGATCACGCCCCGTACATTTTCCACATTTTTAAGAGCAGCCTCCAAGGAAAAAAGACCTCCCTGACTGTGCGCCATAACGATCATTCCTTCCGTCATGCTGGCAAAATACGTATCATAGGCCGCCTGTACCATAGCATTAGAGGTTGTCCATCTGGGTACATGCTGTTTCATAAATTGATCATATTTGCTGTAGTCAAAACGGCTCCCTTCATAGGGCACGCCATATCTTGGTCCCAAGCGGTAGGTCGTCCACCGTTCCGCATAACTGTTGAACATAGGCGGCCCATCATTGATTTCCGGAAACTGTGCCCAGGAAGAACGGCCTCTCTCTACTCCATCGGAAACATTTACATTGAAACCATTCTGAAGGAAACGAAATTCCCATCCCGGTCTTCCGTCCTGGGTACTCTCCCACAGTGCGCCGGAAGATCCGCCGCCGTGAACCATACAGACCGGATAAGGCACCACTGGATCTTCCAGCCGTGTATACTGGACATACATCTGCCCTGCCTGAAAATCTCCGTTTGGATCATAGGTCACCGGAGGGCCTCCTGGCCAGAAGCTGGTCTGAATGGGTGCACTGCCCTCGATAGTCACTTTCTTTCCTCCAATATGATAACTTCCTTTTGAAATAATGCTGACTGCTTTCATCAATATATGCCACCTCTTTTCTTCCATCATTATAACGGACTTGCCGCAGGCAAATCAATGGGGTTCCTCGTACTAAACTTCCTTTGTTTTTCATAGTAACTGCATTTAAGGGGCCGCCGCATCCATTAAGAAATCCCCCCGGATGCGCCAGCCCCTTCACCTTATCTCCTGCTTTTCAATATTCTTCCGCAAAATTCTTTACATCTGCACCGGATAGACTGCTTCATCACACGGAAAATGCCCCACATTCCCGATTCAACGTCCCATCCCAGGCTTCCGGAACGGTACAGAAAGTCGCCTGGACAGGCAGCCCCGTCTTTCAGCGCTTATACCCCTTCCTGTTTCAGGATCCGAAGGTAATGGTTTGCCTCCCGCAGTACATGATCCGCCAGTAGAAGAAGGATGACAGAACGTATGTCGCATCCGGTAATCCCTTTTGCGCCCGCTGCTTTGAAATCACGATATCGCTCTGTCGTTTTCAGCGCTTTCCTTGTCAGCGCATTCATTGCTCTGCAGTCCTGCTGCCTGGCTTCTTCCAGCAGCCGACCGTAATCTCCTGCAAATGTATCTGCGGTTTCTATCAGCTCACATTCCGTCGGGTCAAGCAGCCTGCGTATAAACAATGCATGCTCCATCATGATCTGATTCCTGAACATTTCCGTCTCAGCAATATTTTCCTGCGAAATACAATTTCCTTCTTCCAGCATCGTTATAATCCGCCGATATAATTCCGCCTCCCGGATGATATGCTCGATCAGCAGCGGATAATTAGCCGTATATAATCTACAGGAAGTAACCTCCCGCAATATCTGCTTTTTAAACATGATCAGGCCGTTCAGCAACTGCAGCACACACTGATTCAGCCGCCTGATCTGACAGTCCATCCTGTTTGCCATCTCATGATCCATATATTCCCCACAGCCTGCCCGCAGCCTCTCCTCCGCCTGCGTGATCCGAAAATCTATCGGCACCTTGGTCAGTCTTGTTGTCTGCTGTTCAGCCATTACCGTAAATTCCGTGAACACCTCTCCGGAACACAGCACATCTTTTCCCACCATTCCGTCAGCGAGACGAACGGTCCGCCACAGTATTTTTTCAAACTCTTCACGATACCGGCCTGCCTTGTTACTGTATCCCGTCTCGCCCGCCGGAAAGCCCGCCTGAAGGAACAAGGCGTGCTCCTTCATAATTATATAAAAAATAAATGTGTTTCTAATGATGAGGTAACATATTCTTTCGTATCTGTGTATACCTTTATTAGTTTAGCGTTCTTTATAATATATGTAAGTGTCGGGAGTTTGGGCTACATCACCCGGTAAAAGTAGCAGTTATTTGTTCTTTCGAAGCATAGACAAATAGGACATCCGCACGGTATCCGAAATCTGATATCCAAGACTGTTCAGAATATTTTCTATCCCCCTAAGTGCTGCATCTTTCTTTTCTTCGCTGTCAGCCAGAATCTCAAGCTCCAGAAATCCGCCAAGTCCACGTACATTGTCCAGACAGGCGGTTATGGACTCTTTCTGCATCATTGTCCGATCTTTGATCACTTCAGGCTCTGCCGGAGCATATCCGATCACCTGCAGAATATTCCTGCAGATTTCTCCATTCTCTACACCGGTTTCCAGTTCCTCCCGGGTCATCGTACAAGTGTCCAGTTTCTTTCCTTTGAAGTTGATCTGTGCCCGGCTTTCCCCTGTCAGATAGTCTTTCGTTTCACGCACCCGCAGGGCCTCACCATTAGCTCTTATATCTCCCTGGCGATTGTCAAAATATGTATCACACTCTTCAATAAACGCGGTCTCTCTAAATCCCATTTTTAAAAGCTTTCCCTTAATCGTATCGAGATCCGCGACCGGCAGCTTTACTTCCACTTCGATCATTTTGATTCTCCTGTTATCGTTTGTCTTATTCTTGATGTAAAAAAACTTGCTGGCTTTCAATTATATTTCTGAAAGCCAGTAAGTTTTTTATGTTATCGAAATATTCTTTTATTCAGATTTTCCTTTTATATTTGTACAGACCAATATTCATGAGCTTTCATTTTACCATCTCCCTTTGTATTTATTTAAATATACAACTTTTGCCCCCAAACGCAAACTTGAAGTTACTGAATCCTTTACATAGAAAAATTTTATTTTTATACTTAATGATTTTCACCATAACTAAATTAACACTCTATTATTGTGCCAGTATTATAATCCCCTATACAGAATATTCGTATCCTTTTACATATTTTTTTATATTCATTTATCAAATCCTGACATCCTCTTTGTAAGCAAGGTGGAAATGTGACAATAACAATGATATTATCCTTTGATGTAAAATTTTTATAAGCATGACTAAAAAGTTTTTTCTCAGCACATTGATATCTTGCTTTTGTTTTATCATTTAAAGGTAAATCACTCTGAAGATTATAAAATGTAGAAGTATTTTTTTCGTAAAAGCGTTCATCGTTATTAGTAATTTCCGATTTGAAGTGATATTGATTTAATGCGTTTTCTATAGATTTAATGAGACCAGACAACTTATCATGAGCTCCAGGTATATTTGCACACAACGTTGAATTATTTACATCTTGATATCCACTAAATGAAAAATAATTGTTTTTGGGAGATAGTAATAGTCCAACGCATCCCTCAGGTTTATGATTCCAACTATATCTCTTCTGATACCTAGTATTGTTTTCTCGATTCAAATAATCACGTACAATTTCAACTACAGCTATATCTGTCTCCGATAGCCCTGCAGATAAATAATTATTAACTGTATCCTCTACATATCGAATATAAACGGCTTTGAGACGTCTAATATACTCCTTAAAATCTTGAACATTCAACACGAAACAAGTAAAAAGTTTTGAATGTCCAACGCTACCTGGATCAACTCTATGAAGTGTTCTAAGCAAGCGACGTTTATGATAAAAATCTTTATCCACTACAGCTGCCATTCGCTCGTAAATATAGTATGGTACCTTTCTTGGATTGACAACTGAAATCCGAGAATACTCGTCTAACCAGTTTAATAGAGCTGTTAATTTTGCTCTATCATCTTCATCTAATTCAATATCATTTATCCTAAAAGAATCATAGCTATCACCAATATCCCCAGATTTCCAGCGTTTTGCATGTTGAGTAATAAAATTCTCTAATATAGAATTATTAGACAATTGCTTAGAATTAACCTTCTTTTCATCATAATAATTTATAGACCAAATAGTTTCTTCTGCATTCTTGATAAAATCGGATATAGTAATATGATTTCTTCCTATTAAATCTACTTGTGGTGTAATCCGAAATTCCGTTTTTTGTAACGTTAAGAATAGACGGAAACAGGTATCAAACGACAACACTTCATTAGCTACCATATCAACCCTCGCAAGAGAATTGTTATCAAATCCCGCATGAATTGCATTTTTGACATTTCTAAGAAAAACTGATGGTATTTCTTTTTCACCAAAACGCAAAATATATTCTATAGTTACTTGTCTTATCTCTTCTATTCTGTGATTTCTGTCAACTTCTTCCGTCCATAACTTTTCAATAGGATATTTTATTTCTATTGTATCTTCAATCATTTATTATTCTCCCGCCTATGGGTGTGAAAAGAAAAAGTTTCATCCTATATATTGTGTCTTTTTCTATATTCAACATCCCAAACATCTTTGTTCATATTACGACCATCTGGTAATTGTTCCAAACATTGGTTTAATTCCTGATATTTCCTGATATGATTATATTCTGCAAATGCAAGTCTATGCATATCCTTATAATAATCATCATATTGACATTTTACTTCCTCCAATACTTTAATTTCGATTATAGCAGCCTTTTTCTCTAATGCTTGTTTCACTTTTTCATTCTTATAATTGTTATTCTTGATTTCGACCAAATGACCTGGATTCCCTTTAGATGAAAAGAACCTATTATATATATTATTTGCTCTCCCTACATACGCACAATAAACATCTTCGTTTTCTCTAGTAAATATTCCGTAAATACCACGTATTGGATTTTCCCAATCGAGTATTTCCTTTTCAATAACAATTTTGTCTGCCATATTATTTTTCCACCATTTATAGGTTAAGTTTTTGTTTCCCATAAAAAGAACTCCCTTCTTCAAGAAAATGGCTCTATTTAGCCAAACTCTTTATTAACTTCCGATTTCACAATATCATTTCTAATACAGATTTTACCGTATTTTTTAAGTTCAGTCCATCTTTTAATCCCAGTCGGTAGAAAAACTCTTCTGTTTCTGCTCCACTGCTGAAAATTGCATTACAGTATTCCGTAATCACTTCTTCCTGTTCTGGGGATAACGTTTCCAGTAATTTCTGGTATTTCTTATCAATCTCACTTACCGCCTCTTTATCCTGATTTAACTTCCATTCTGAATATGCTTTTCCCATATACCGCATTTATGACTCTGTATTATACCGGAATGCGTGTAGGGGAATTATGTGCATTAACGCCTGCAGATGTGGATCTGGAAGGCCATACAATCACGATTAATAAGACCTTTCAGCGTATCAACGGCAGGGATGTAATCTGGCCGCCAAAGACGCCAAAAAGGTAAGCGCCAAATATTCCTGCGGATTTCCTGATCCTCAAGTTTCGCCTATAATTGTAGTCGAAAGATATTTAGACTATTTCACTACAATTATGGAGGATAGATTATGGCAGGTACTCGCAAAGCCCGGGT
>DWYN01000013.1 GCA_019118645.1 Candidatus Blautia excrementipullorum
CTTCAATCAGGTTCGGCATTTCCAGGACTTCTTTTTGTCTCTGGTAGCTCATACGCATGCTTTTTCCAGTTTTTACAGAACGAATTCTGTTTTTTTCCATTGACGTTTCACCCCTGTTTTTTTATTTATTATAACATGATCCCGCCTGCACTTTTAGGCAAACAGGCATATCTTGCCATAATATAGCATTTTTCACTATAGCACACCGCTGTCAAGCTGTCAACATTTTTTTATTTTTTGTTTTTCCGGAGACTGTGCCGGACATTTGAGAACATATCTCAGATAGCAGGATTTCCTCCTACAATTTCTCATTTGTTCTGTCAAATCCGGCAAAAAAGAAAACGCAGGAACGTTCCTGTCGTTCCTGCGCACTTTCTTCTGTTCAAAAAACTTATTTCAGAGTGATCTTTGCTCCCTCTGCTTCCAGTTTTGTCTTGATGTCCTCAGCCTCAGCCTTGGAAGCTGCTTCCTTAACAACCTTCGGAGCACCATCAACTACTGCCTTAGCTTCTTTCAGACCTAAGCCGGTAACTTCACGAACAACTTTAATAACTTTAACCTTGTTCGGTCCAACTTCTGTCAGCTCTACATCGAACTCATCCTTCTCTTCTGCTGCTTCTGCTGCGCCGCCTGCTGCTGCAACTACAACGCCTGCTGCTGCAGATACGCCGAACTCTTCTTCACAAGCTTTTACTAATTCGTTTAACTCTAATACAGATAACTCTTTGATTGCTGCAATAAATTCTTCTGTTGTTAATTTTGCCATTTTAATTTCCCTCCATTATACTTTATTTCTTTTCTTTTTAATAATTTTTGTAGCAGCGGAAAATTTCACTTCGCGCAACGAGAAACGCAAACTCCGCTTTGCTGCGTTTATTCGGCTGCTTCAGCGCTTCCTCCCTGTGCCTCAGCGATCTGATTAAGCACACGAGCGAAGTTGGTAATCGGAGACTGAATGCTTCCAAGCAGTTTTCCAAGAAGTTCTTCTCTGGACGGAACCTGAGAAAGAGCCATAATGCCTGCCTGATCGTTGTAGTTTCCTTCCACTACACCGGCGATCAGTTCCAGAGCCGGATACTGTTTTGCAAATTTTGCAAGGATTCTGGCCGGAGCTGTTGCGTCTGTATCAGAAATAGCCAGAGCGTTTGTTCCTCCCAGATGCTGGCGCAGCTCTTCACATGCAGTTCCTTCAAAAGCACGGTTCATCATCGTGTTTTTGTAAACCTTGTAGTTGACGCCGGCTTCTCTTAATTCCTTACGCAGAATGGTATCCTGTTCCACTGTCAGACCACTGTAGTTTACCAGTACTACGGCCTGTGCATCTTTAATATTGTTTGCGATCTCATCTACGATTGGTTTCTTCAGTTCAACTTTTGCCATAAATGGTACACCTCCTTATAGATTTTGATATACCGCCGTTATGAACATTAAAAAAGCCCCTGCTGCATATGACAACAAGGGTTCCTGAATCTCATCAGAATACTAAGTCCTCGGTAGGCGTTTTCATCCTTATGCCTTACGGCACCTACTGTCTTCGGCAGCGTTCTGTATTAAAATATCATGCTCAAAGCAGGATGTCAAGGATTTCTTTCAAAAAATCTTCTATTTTATTTTGCACTTGATATTTCATTTATGTTAAATTTCTGTTATACTTATGTAATAATTAAAGTGAAAAATATGTTATAGACTTCTTATCTTTAATATACTGTTTCTAATGTGTCTGTACTGCGCACAGCAGCGGGCAGAAAACAGAGACAATCTTTTCAGAACACCCTGATATGGAGGAATTACCTATGAATCACACAGCATCATCTGCCGCCGGCTATTCACTCAGCCTGAAAGCAGCCGGTACTCTTGCGGCAAAAACGTCTGTCTCACCGGATCATATGCTCTCTTTTACCGTAAGCGCCTTTTCTGCAGACCCGGCAGGCACAGTTCGCTTCATTGCCCAGGAAAAAGGAACAGAGACACTTCTGTATTTCGATACGGAACAGTCTTCATCCCATCAGTTTACCATAAATCTTTCCTTATTAGAGGCACAGGCCGAATACAAACAAAAAAAAGATTATCGCTTTTTCCTGGAACAGACCACCAAAGAAAAGTCGCAGCTTTTTGCCCTCATAGAAGAATTCTCTGCAGATTCCCCTGAATATGGTCACCATATTTTTGCAGAGGATATCTGGTTTCCCGAAGAGGACGGAACCTGTTCGCCGGAATATATCGGCGCTCTGTACACAGACAAAAACCATGAGCTCTGTGCAGTGCTGTGCAGCCGCAATGCACTGGCGGAGTCTACTCTTCCATGCTCTCTGCGCTCCCTGAATATGCGGGGAGGAATCCTGACTTTAAAGTTTGATCTGGATCCAGGTATTTACTCGTATGAGAAGACTGTATTCAGTTTCCGGAATAAACTCGCAGAGGATGCTGCTCTGTACGATTTTGCCACAGCAAAAGTCACAAAAAAAGGCGCCCTTCTCCGGATTACAGCAACGCTTGACCTCCGCGGAATTGAGTGGAAAAGCCTGTACTGGGACGTGAGAATACTTCTGGCTCTCCCCGGCAAGTCTCCGGCCTGTCAGATTCCAATCACCATGAGCACCAAATGCAGAATGTTTCATAAATTTCTGTACAACGGTTCTTTTCCCGGAGAAGAAGGTTTCTTTCTTTACCCGTATTATACCGGCAAGCAGACCCTGGCCTTCGTCTACCGGCAGAAGGGAAAATATGACGGTATGGATATTGTACTTAAAGAGTTTCTTGCGGTTTTCATTTACCGTCTTACCCGGCCTTACTGGAAAAAGCGCCATATCTGCCTTGTCTGTGAAAAATTTTCTGAGATGGCTCAGGATAACGGCTATTACTTTTTCAAGCACTGTATGGATGAGGACGAGGAAACTTATTTAGGAAAACAGATTTACTATATCATCACAAAAGATTCGCCTGACCGCGGCAAGCTGGAGCCTTATCAGGATCATCTGCTGGATTTCATGACCATACGTCACATGTGTTATTTGCTGGCCGCTGATCTGATCGTAAGCTCAGATTCCCGCTATCACACCTACGCCATGCAGAGCAGACACAGTATTTTTAACCGCTATATCAAAAAAATCCCCTTCGTCTTTCTTCAGCATGGAGTCATTGCCCTGAAACAGGTGGATTTTTTCTATGGGAAAGGAAAACGGGGCGGCTGCGATCTTTTTGTTGTATCCACCGAAGCGGAGAAAAAAATTATTGTGGAGAATTTTAATTATCCGCCGGAGGAGGTAATCAATACAGGGCTCCCCCGCTGGGATGTGCTTCACGATAAGTCGAAAAACCAGCGAGAAATTCTGATTATGCCTACCTGGAGAAACTGGCTGGATTCTGTGCCTGACGAAGATTTTGAGCAGAGCGATTATTTTCGAAACTATATGGAACTTCTGAACTCCCGGCGTTTTGCAGAAATCCTGGAAAAATATGATCTGCAGGTAAATTTTTATCTTCACGCAAAATTTCAGGATTATGTGGAAAATTTCCGGGCCGGGGAAAGCCGTATCCACCTGATCTCTTTCGGGGAAGTCGCCGTAAACGAGATGCTTATGCGCTGCCGCATGCTGATTACCGATTATTCCAGTGTAAGCTGGGATGTTCTCTACCAGGACAAGCCCATCCTTTTTTATCAGTTCGACCTAGATAAATATGAAGAAGCGCAGGGCAGCTATCTGGATATGCGCACAGAGCTCTTCGGAGACCGGGCAGAGCACTGTGAAGAGCTGCTCGACATGCTGGAAGAGCAGATTCAGAACGATTTCCGCATGAAGCCCAGATACGAGGAAATGCGCCGGATGTATTTCAAAAATACAAACCATACTCACAGCCGCCAGATTTGTGAATGTATTAAAAATTTACTGTAGCAGAAAACAAACAAAAAAAAGGAGACAGTTCTGTAAAATCCAGACTTTTCAAAGTCTTGAATCTTTACAGGGCTGTCTCCCTTTCTTATCCTCTCTTATTTCTGAAAAGCAGCGCTCCGCTCCCGGAAATTTCCATTGTCTCCTCTGTTTACAGAAACAGCTCTCACAGTGTTCTGTCCGCCCAGCAGACCAGCCACTCCGATACCTTTCCCGTAATCTGCCGGTAGTGCAGCGGCTTTCTCAGTCCGTCCAGAACAAAAGAAATCCCGATACTTACCGCAAGCAGAAACAGCCAGATAGAAAACGCGTGCTTAAAGGAATAGGTTACGTCCGTAAGCCACAGAGCCCTTACAAAAGTATGGGTATAGAAAATATCGGATGACCGTTTTCCCAGAAATTCCAGAATCTGCCGGACAACCGGCAGTTCTATGAAAAATTCATATGCCCAGTAAATCAGCGTTACAGGAATCAGCCCGTTGAGAGCAAACTCAAACCGCTGGATTCCCCAGGAGCTGTCATACAGCAGGAACATACAGATCAGAAGGAAGGTGGTGATTATAAATTTCAGCAGTTTATTGAGAGCCTGGTTCTTTACTATAGAAAAGCCCTTCAGCCGCTCCAGAACCTGTCCGTCCGCAAAGCATACGGCAAGGGGAACAACAAAAAAATACTTTGTCAGATGTACATGCTTTTCCAGAAGAAAGCTTCCGGGGAGAAGCACCATCACTACAATCAGCCATCCATACTTTTTATACAGTTTCACCGCCAGCGGCAGAAAAACGATCAGCAGAACTTCAAGGCTCAGATACCACCAGGTCGCGACCATTGTCTGGGTTCCGAAAAGATGTCCCAGACAGAAAATATCCATAATAGCGCTGAAAATATTCGCCCAGAAAATTCCGCCGCCATAACGGGACGTTCCCGTAATCAGCGTAATTCCGGCGCAGAAGCAAAAGGGCAGGAAAAATAGGAGCACAAGATTCACATATCTTTTAAATACAAAAAGCGTAGCCTCATGGGCCGTAAACTGAAACTGCTCATATTGTTTTTTCATGGACAGGGTGAGACCGTATACCGACAAAAATGCAAAAAGCCCTACACAGTGAACCATACAGCGGCTGATCATCATCGCCATGTCCTGGGACAGCGGCCAGAAGTCCACCGTATGCCCATACAGCCTTGCTTCATTTGAAAAACAATGGTAGCACAGCAAAAAAATAACGGCGATTCCCTTTACTGCCAGTGTATTCTGTTTTGTAAATTTCAGTTTGTTTTCCATGATACAGCAATCCTCTCCGTTATCCCAGACTGTCCAAATCTCTGTATCCTTCTCGATTTTCCCGTGGAATACATTTCTTCTTTCCTTTATACAGTCCGGAACAGCTTTTCAATCCGTCTTAATTATACAGTTTGTTGTAAGTATATCTATTCACAGCGATATTTTCAAGAACCTTCCTGTATTTTTTCCTGCATAAGGGGCTCCTTTGCTGTGCCCGGCGGCTTTTCTTCCCGCTGCCGGGAAAAGATGAGAGTTGACAGATTCCCGGGAAGCAGGATATATTGTTTGTAGCCGCAGCCATATTCAGATGCGGATAAAACTGTCGAATTCTGACCGGAGCACTGCCAGATCCGCTTCTTTCCCCCAAAAGGAAATCAGTCTCCCCTCAGTATAAAAAGGAGGATCCATGGAACATCAGATAACTGTCACAGACATCAAAATCCGGCAGTCTGTCATGTATATTACCTTAAAGCCTCAGGAAGCGCTGGCCGATCCAAAAATAGATCTGGTCTGCCGGGACATTGACAAAGTCTCCCGTTTTCCCTTTCTGCCGGCAGAGAACAAAAAAGGGTTCTGCACTGCGTCTGTTAATCTTCATGACCTGGATCTAAAGGAAGGCGACTGGGATATCACAGTCCGCTCAGGCAGCAGCGGGCAAATTTATTCCACTGTCCTTGGCGGCAGGATCCGGGCAAAGCTTCTTCTTGGAAATTACCGGATTCTAAAGGGCCGGCACATTATCTTCCCAATGGGGAGCACCGGGAAACGCTTCATCCTCCGCTGCCGTGTGCGTACTCCATACGACCACTTTTTTTTCCGGTTCCGCGACCTGTGTATCTGGGGAATCTGCCGGATTCTCCGCCCTTTTATGAAGCAAAGACGTCTGTGGCTGATCTACGAAAAATATTGTATTTCCGCCCAGGATAATGGTTTTTACTTTTTCCGCTACTGTATGGAATCTCTGCCCGAAAAAGAGAAAAAACATATCTACTTTATTCTGGACAAAAATTCCGCCCAGTGGGACGCTGTCCGGAAATATAAAAAAAATGTAATACGTTTTATGAGCTTCCGCCATATTTTCTATATGCTGACTGCAAATCTCTATGCGGCATCTGATTCCAGGATTCACGCCTATGTCTGGCAGCCTATGCCGAACCTGGTTTCCAGAGAAATCAACCGTCATGATATTCTGTTCCTGCAGCACGGCGTTCTTGCCCTGAAGCGGGTGGAAAATGTATTTGGAAGAGACGGAGCCTGCCCAGTAACATATTTTCTTACATCTTCTGAATTCGAGCAGAAAATTGTCGCCGAAAACTTCGGCTACGACACAGACCATGCTCCCGTACTTGGACTTGCCCGCTGGGATGTACTGACAGACAAATCCCGGCCTGACAGACCTTCGATTCTGGTTATGCCTACCTGGCGTTCCTGGCTGGAGGGCAGGGAGGACAGCGTTTTCTGCAGCAGTGAGTATTATCTGACTTACATGCATCTGCTGAAAAACCAGGAACTTCTGGAGCTTTTAAGGGAAAGCGGCGCCCGGCTGATTTTTTATATTCATCCAAAGCTCCGGGAATTCATGAAAGATTTCCATGCAGACAATCCCCGGATACAGCTGGTCTCTTTTGGGGAAACCGCCCTGAACGAGCTGATTATGGAATGTTCTATGCTCATTACCGATTATTCCAGTGTGTGCTGGGATTTCTACTATCAGGAAAAACCAGTTGTCTTTTATCAATTTGATATGGAGCTGTACGAACAGACAAACGGAAGCTATATTGATATGAAACACGACCTCTTCGGCGACCGCTGTACAAAAGAGCCGGAGTTGATCGAAACGGTCAGAGATTACCTCCGGAACGGCTTTCATGAAAAGGAAAAATATGGGAATATGCGAAAAAAATATCTCCCGAAGCGTGACCATGAGAACTGCAAACGGATTTATGAATATATTATCAAAAAAGGCTACTGATCCATCTGGTCAGCAGCCTTTCTCTCTATACGCGGTCTTGCTTGGACGATTACTGCAGAAGCCGCGGTTCCAGAATCCTGACTCCCTCTTCTCCGAGAATCCCGTAAAGAATTTCTGTATACTCTTCAAAATTCAATTCCCCGTCGGGAGTGAGGAGCTCAAAGTCCGTTTTGTACACATTGACAAAAACTCCCGTCTCCTTCAATCCATTCCGAAGGTAAAATTCCTTTCTCCTCTTTCTCTCCGCTGCATTCTCCGCCTGCTCGTCCTGCTTCTCAATCTCAAAAATATACTTCTGATTATGGAAGCGTTCCAGAAGGAGCTTCAGGCTTCTGCTGCCGATCCCTCCGCCTCTGCGGCCCGGCGCAATAGCAAAATAATCCAGAAGAGCTGTTTTTCCGGTCATCATGTTTATGGCAAGTCCGAGAAATTCTTCATTTTCTGTAATTGCCAGCATCTCCATTTTCCCCTGAGCAGAGAGCGTTTCAATCAGTTCAAGGGGTTTTCTTTCCACCTCCGGAAAAGCTTCCACATAAAGAGCATATACTTCTTCTTTATATTTCTTTCCTTCTTTTTGAATGTTCTGCAGTTCCATTTTCTACTTTTATTGTGTCCTTTCTGCTTTTCTTATTTGTTTTCGGAAATTTATCTTCACTTCAGACTTTCCGGACTTTTGCATTTCACCATCCAACGCGGCATTCCTCAGCCTGCCATATCCGGCCAGGAAAGGATTTCTTCTGCTATAATATTCTCGTAGTCTCCTTCAATATCCTCGCTTCGTCCCGCAGCAAATACATTTGTCTCCGCTCCCCAGGCTCTGTCGCAGTATTCCCACACATGAAAGGTCAGTCCGCGAAACATAAAGTCCAGGCTTCCGCATCCATCTTCTTCCGTATATTCATAGGCGATTTTTTTCCTCTTCAACGCTTCCTGCACAATCTGCAGCCTCATTTTCGATTCCTCCCTGAGCTGATTTCTGTTTTAAATTAATTTCTGTTTTTCTGACGCTTATAAACCCTCTCAAAAATTTTATAAACAACTTCATTTTACTTAGGTGGAAATGGATTGTCAATAGCTTCCCTCATCAGGGCTTTTCCTATTAAACATGAAAGAAAAAGCCGGATTTCATTTCCCTTTCAGGTTCATCGGCATTGCCTCCGCAGTATAGGAGGGTTATAATATTCACAGAAATAGCAGCGCCGGATTTCCGGCAAAAATTTTCAGGATTATGCAAAAATATATATTTTTTGCAGTTATGTCAGATGCAGTCTGTGCTGCAGGAGGTGTGCTATGGCTTCAAAGATCTTTTTTCACGGCAGTGATATCGAAAAAATATGCAGCTATTATCATTTGGACAGAGACAAAATCATCAATTTTGCGGCTAACGTGAACCCCCTGGGGCTTTCCGCGCTGGTGAAAGAGGCAATTTCCACGCATCTGGATCTTCTGTCTTCTTATCCGGACAGAAATTATACTTCTCTGCGGGAAACCATCTCGAATTACTGCGGAATTCCGGCTGATTTCGTCCTGCCGGGCAACGGTTCCAGTGAACTGATCAGTCTTCTCATCGAGGAAAAGGCGCCGAGACATACTCTGATTCTCGGTCCTACCTATTCCGAGTACTCCAGAGAACTCTCTTTCTCCGGAAGCACCCAGGAATATTATCATCTTCAGGAAGGCAGCAATTTTGTGCTGGATATTGATGATCTTTGCAGGACGCTGAGACAGGGATATGATTTTCTTATCCTCTGCAACCCCAACAATCCTACTTCCTCCGCTGTCTCACAGCAGGAGCTTCGCAGACTTCTGGCTTTCTGCAGAGACAGAAATATTTTCGTAATGATTGAC
The DNA here is from genome assembly GCA_019118645.1 of Candidatus Blautia excrementipullorum. Classification (GTDB taxonomy): domain Bacteria; phylum Bacillota; class Clostridia; order Lachnospirales; family Lachnospiraceae; genus Blautia_A; species Blautia_A excrementipullorum. The sequence goes on from DWYN01000013.1 coordinate 8,993, forward strand.
GAAACGTATATAGAATTTGTTCCGGACATCCAGGCATTTACCGCGGTTCCTCTGACTATGGAATTTCAGAACCTTATGGTTCTCCGGGGTGTGTCTAAATTCTTTGCAGCCCCGGGGCTGCGCATGGGATACGGTATTTCCGGGAACAATGATTTTCTTGCAAAAATGCGGAATAAACAGACGCCGTGGTCGCTGAACAGCCTGGGGGCTTTTGCCGGCGAACTTATGCTCCGGGATCAGAAATATATTTCAAAAACCAGAGAACTGATTCTGTCCGAACGAAAACGGCTGTTTCAGGCACTGTCGGAAATGCCCGCCTATCAGGTTTATCCTGCATACGCCAATTTCTTCCTTCTGAAAATCCAGAAGGAAGGCCTTACCTCCTTCCAGGTTTTCGAAAACTGTATCAAAAACAGGCTCATGATCCGGGACTGCTCTTCCTTCCAGTGCCTGGACGGAGAATACATCCGCTTCTGCATCATGATGCCTGAAGACAACGACCGGCTGCTGGAAGTTCTCAGGCAATGAATTTGTCTGGAAGTGCATCCGCCGACAGCCTCCGCCATTCATCGGAACGCAGCCGGAAATGATTTCCCCGGCTCCTGCATCGGCACTTCTCACCCGTGCTGATGCAGGTATTTTTCCCTTGTAGCCATCCCGCCCCGGATATGGCGTTCCTGCTTATTTACATCCAGCACTACCCGCGCCTGACTTGCCAGAGTGGGATTAAGCTGGACAAGACGCTCGGTGACGTCTTTATGTACCGTACTCTTGCTGATTCCGAATTTCTTCGCTGTCTGCCGCACCGTTGACTTTGTCTCAATAATGTAGGAAGCGATTTCCACTGCCCGCTCTTCGATATAATCTTTCAAAGGGAAATCCCCCAAAAGTATCGTTTTTACAATGTATGCGTGTGGTTAAAAAATCATACCTGTGAGCTCATTCAAAATGTCGAAATCTCTACATTTTACAGCCGATACAGAAAAGGAACCATTCTCTTTGTTTCTCAATATTAGACTTGAAATATTAATATTTTCAAAATAATTTCATCGCTGCCCAAAAACGCATTTCATTCTTATCTTTAATATATATCCAGTCGGAATTACATTTCTTGTTTGTTTCAACAACGAAAACCAATTGAAGTCCCATTATTCCTCCTCCCCACCTGAACCGAAGACGCCTATAAAATCGATGGAATCCACGTTGAATGGAGAACCTTCGATCATTCCATTTCTGTAAAGCCTGGAGGGCGAATAATTCCCATTTGTTTTCCATGAATAAATTTTGTAATTTTCAGACAAAAAATCTATGGATTTTTTATGTCGTTTCAAAATATCCATCGGTCCCACATTATGAGTAGTAAAACAGAGCTGACCTTCTCCGTACTCCATTAAATACTCCAGCAGCGCGCACAGATAAACATCATGGAGGTTTGAATCGAATTCATCAATAAAAACAATTCCTCCTGCAGCCATTTCTTTTACATATGCAAATAGTTTAATGAGTTTTTTTATGCCGGTACTTTCATATTCTGCGTGAATCTTATACGAAGCATAAACCATTATTAAATCACAAACCCAAAAATTACGATTTTCCTTTTTGTCAATTTCAATACTTTTCAAGTCTGATTTAAAGATATGCAAAAAATCATATAGTTTATCAACGTCTTTTTCAAAATCCGCATACATTGATTTGGATACAATATTCCCTGCAACCGAAAACACATTAAGATAATCATTGTCCATTTTTAGGAAACTCTTAAACAAAATATCAATTTCATTTTTATATTTTTCCCTGTCCTCATAACTGTCCAGAGAACTCTGAGCCACATAACTTCTGTGATCATCTGACTGGTCCAAATACACATGCATTTTTTCCCAAAAGATACAATAGACATAGTCCCCCCCAAAGGATCCCTTTATGGTATTCTGCATTTTTCATTTCTGAAAGCAGAAATTTCTCATAGAATAAAGCACTCAGAGTAGCTGTTTCCAACAAATTCATCGTCTTGTTCTGAATTCTTTTCGAAAGATCCGTCTGCTCATTTGTTGAGGATATGAACATAAATTCTCCGCCGGATACTTCGTACAAAACATTTACAGATTCGCATCTTGAAGTTGCATTTTGGGCAGTTAAACATTCATGAGAGATTATATATTTTCCTGAGACATCCCTGGTAAGTGTTACATTGTATCGAAAAAGGATCACACTCTCCGGCATATTTACCATGTATTCAGCTTCTATAAATAATTCCTCAGTCTTTCATGTTAATAATTGCGTCCAGGTTTTTCTGTGCAATAGAATTATTCCCGAGTGTTTGGATTTCTGGAAATAGTTTTTTTATAAAAAGACAACGAAATCAGCTGATCTAATGTCTTAATCCCCTTAACAGAATAACAAGTCAAATATATATCTTTCATCTATATTCCTCCTGTTTTCTTTTAATACACCACACATAGTTCCGAAATTAAATACAAAATGTATTTTTTCTTCCGCACAGTTACTTCTATTATGCCACAATTTTCTTAGCTTAACCACATATTATCCTCAAATCCGGTCTTTGATACATAATTTAATTTTCGAATTTTTTATATCAATGAGAGGATCGGAAGACGTATAAAATAAGGCCGGAAACTCTTCCGACCCTTTCCATTCTCCCCGCAATCAGATTTCACTGAGCAGCACAGGACTTTTACAGTTTTTCAATGCCTGCCTCTCAGTTCGCGGTACAACTCCAGGATTTTTCTGGACGGTGTTGTGTCCGCAAGTCTATATCTTCTGGAAGAAGTATTTACTTCGATTCCTTTTCCGTCAGCTATGGCTATTTTCAGCATTTCCGCATAATATCGTTCGTTATACTCCCTCTGGGATTTTCCTCTCTGGAAATCCTTTTCTGTCCAGAGAATATCCGGATTTCCGGCAGCCATCCTGCCGGAAATCCGGATATTCTTACAGATCCAGTCTCATATAAATCGTAGATTCAACGGGACTGTTGTTATATTTTTCTATCTCATAAAACCCAAACTTTCGGTACAAATAAACAGCACTTTGCAGAAATGGCAGTGTATCCAGATAAATATGGCGGTATCCGATTTCGCCGGCGTCTTCCAGAATTCGGCTCATAAGAAGACTTCCCAGACGGTTTCCCCGAAATTCCGGACGGACATACAACCTCTTAAGTTCTCCGTTTGTTCCACGTTCTTCTTTCGTCAGCGGTTTCAGTCCCACACACCCGGCGGCCTGCCCGTCGCAGCAGGCAAGATACAGCCGGCCGTAAGGCTGACCGTATTTCTTTTCCAGATGCTTCCGTTCTTCCTCATAATCCTGGATTTCCAGATACTCCCGGATGGAGGGATCTTCTCTAATCAACATATCCGTATATTCCGAAAAAAGACTGCATATCTCTTCTTTCCGATCATACGCCGGTACGATTTCAATCCTCATGCTCTGTTCTCTGCCCTTTCTCCTCTGTTTCTCTATGTTGCCCGCGCGCCTTTCTGCCGCAGGCCACAGCCTTTATTTTTCCCTCTGCCGCCTGCGGAATCATTACGCCATGTGCTTCGCACATACTTCTTTCCGCACCGCGCACATGCTTTTCTCCGGGAGATGCACGCGGTCCGCTTCGGCGTCTGCTTCGCATACGTCCAGCGCGAATCGGCGCAGGTACAATGACTATCGTCATTATATCATATAAACAGAAAAGAAAGTGGTGTATCCGCAGAATTTTTCTGCCGATCTGGTTTTAACGGATGATCTTATCATAAGCGGCCTTGTCACTGTCCTGGAAAATAACATATCCGCATTTCTGAAATCCGTTTTTCTCCAGAACATGCTGCATCCGTTCATTGCACGGATCCGTATCTCCCCGGATTCCTTTCACACCTTTCGAAAGACACAGTTCATCGATCAGATCAAACGTTGTTTTACTCAGTCCGATTCCCCGGAATTCTTTGCTGAACGCCAGACGGTGCACCACGGCATACGGCTCTTCTGTTCTCCATTCACCTCTGATGTTTTCATATGCGGGCTCGCCGCCGAAATCAACACACAGATACCCGGCAATTTTTCCGTCCGCCTTCACGGCATAGCCTTTTCCCTCCCGGACGTCGCTTCGGATGACATCAATATTCGGATAATCCTCCGTCCACTGTGTAAAGCCCTGCTCCTGCTGAAATTCTCTTCCTTCCCGGATAATTTCATTACATTCCGGACTATTGCGGAAACCGGAAGCTTCACAAATGCAGCGGAAAAGCTGAATTATTCCCAGGCGGCGATCACTTTTCAGATCGGGCAGCTTGAACAGGATCTGTCGGTAAAACTCTTTGAAAAAGCCGGCCGGAAAATGGTTCTCACTGACGCAGGAAAACTGCTGATCCCATATGTAGACGATGTCTTCCGGTCCGTAGACCGGCTCCGCTGCTTTGAAAACGATCTCAGCACATACCGCGGGGATTGTTTTTTGGCGAGCAATTTTCCCCATTTTCATCGTTATGATTCCCTAAAATCAGCGTTGTATATTCATGCAGTTTCAAAGAATATCAATACATTTCCGAAAAATCAAGGACGCATTCGCGCCGCTATCGCGGTTAAAATCCTTGATTTTACGGTAATGTATCGATAATGGTAATCAAGGCATGAATGATTAATTATAATTGTCTGACAATGATGATTTTAAGGAAGTGCCGCGCCAATTATGAGGAATTGACCTCGCTCATAAACAGGGGATCTTCAGGTCGGTGTCGGGGAAACGCTGCTCTGCTACCGGCTTCCGGCTCTTTTAAAGGAGTTTCATGCCAGAGCGCCTCAGGCCCGGCTGCATCTCCGCTCCATGAACTGCTACGACATCCGCAGCGGTCTGCTGGACGGAACACTGGATCTGGGAATCTTCTATGAGGACATCGGAGGTTTCGGTTCCAGTCTTACGACTTTTTCTTTCGGAAGCTATCCTCTGGTGCTGGCGGCATCTCCGGAAACAGGAAGGCGTTTTCCGGATTTTATTACCCCCGACCGGACAATTCCGGTCTCTCTGATCATAAATGAAGAGAAATGTATTTTCCGTCAGATATTCGAGGAATACCTCCGCCGAAAATCCATTATCCTGGATGACACCATTGAACTGTGGAGTATCCCGACCATTAAAAATCTTGTAAAAAACAACATGGGAATTACATTCCTGCCCAGATTCGCGGCAGAAGAAGAATTAAAAAGCGGAGAACTGGTGGAAATTCCGACGGAGATTTCGCATACGCATATCTCGGCCGTCTGCACATACCGAAAAAACAAATGGATCAGCCCGCTCATCCGGTTGTTCACGGAAGTGATCCAGAATGCTTCTCCTGCTGACAGCCGTTAAAAACCGCCGGCTTTCCGGTTCTCCTGTACTTCAAAAACCTGTTATAAGAATAGTTGTTCCAATGTGGCCAGCACTCCGTCCTCTTCATTTGAAGGGCAGACATATCTGGACGCTTCCTTCACATTCCGGGGCGCATTTGCCATGGCATAGCTGTGTCTGCAGTACTGCAGCATTTCTATGTCATTTCCGCCGTCTCCGAACGCCGCGCACTGCTCCGGAGAAATCCTCCACCGCTGTACGAGACGCTTCAGGCCTGACGCCTTATGGCAGCCCGGCATGATCAGATCAATGGATCCGTGTCCGCTTGTCGTCGGTTCCGCTTTTCCCTTCAGCTCCTCAAGAAACATGTCGTAATAATCATACGTTTTTTCCGCAGGCACGGTCGGCGCAAATTTCAGGATCTGATCCTTTACCTCTTTCAGGTCATCCACCCACTTCAGACGGTGATAATAAATGCGCGTGAGATCAAAAAACTCCTGGCTCACCGTCCCCCGCTGACAATACGCGCTCTCCACGCCGCACAGAACATTCCGGATTTCCGGATATTTTCTGCAGATATCAATCACCAGATTTACGGTTTCCCGCGGCATATCCGCCGCGAAAATCAACTCTTTGTGATCTTTTACAAACGTCCCGTCAATATCCACTGCCACCATCCTGATTTCATCTGACATAAAAATTCCTCCCATTTTGCAGACAGAAAGCCTCAGCAGTCTCCCGCATAATATGCAACAACGTCCAGATAATCTCCCGGATCATCAAATTCCAGAGTCATCGGCAGACATCTTCCGTTCTCTATATATTGTCTCTCCAGTTCCCTCTGAATAGAATACTGTTTGTTGATGTCTCTCCTTGTACCGTCCGGCAGAAGGTTCAGCACCCTGCCGTTGCACTGATTGATTGTTTCCAGAAAATTTTTCAGATTCAGAATATTTACTTTTATCATACCGGCACCTCCATAATGGCAATTCATTTTCTGATTGTCATTATAGCGCCTGATCTATATAAGTTATATCTTCTTTCTGTCATTTTTTATTACTATCCTGCCATTTTCGCCGATACTCCCGCGGCGTACAGCCTGTATATTCCCGGAATTTTTTCCCGAAATAGCTTCCGCTTCCCATCCCGCATGCCTGACTGATTTCCGTCACCGGTTCCTGGCTGTTCACCAGCATCTGACACGCCGCCTGAAGGCGGTAGCTCTTCATATATTCCAGCGGCGTCATATGGAGACACTGCTGAAAAACCCGGTAACACTCCCTCTCACTCAGAAAAACGGAAGCCGCCAGCTCCTGAACGGAAATTTTCTCCGCATAATGCTCCTGTATATAGAGCATCATGGCTTTTATTTTATCCGCTGACTTTTCAGATACTATCGGCTTCTCCCGTTCCTCCGGAAGCGAGATTTTCAGAAGCTCCAGCCATATCCCTGTCATCGCCTCTCTTATACGCAGTTCATATCCTGGTTCCGTCTCCTGTATCTGAAATGCCCGGCGGATCCTCTGAATGATTTTTGCCTGCTTCGGATCATCCGGATACAGAGCGATCATCTCCAGACGGGAATCTCCGGTGATCGGCGCAAGATATTTCTGCTGAATCAGATTTCCGTATTTTCCCGCAAGCAGATCCGGATCAAAAATATGGATGTACTGCATGTTCTTCTGTCTATGGGACTCAGTTTTCGTCATGTGCAGCACGTTGGAATTCACCATACCGCCGCTCCCTTTCGGGAAAACTGCCGTGCCGTTGGGAGTACTGTACCTGAGCTCTCCGCTTTCCATATAAAAGATCTCCACTGCTTTATGCCAGTGCCAGGGGACAAAGGCTTCCCGGAAATAATCAAAATCCACCCTGGATGCAATATACGGGAAATCCGGATGAAATCCCGGTATTTTCTCTTCTCTGCTGCCTGCATGTAATTCCACGCTGCGGATCGTCTTCATCTCCATGCCTCCTGTGATGCAGTACCGCAGAACCTATCCGGAATACCCATCCCGAAATTTCCGCTCCTGCCAATCCATCTGTCCCCGGTGTCTCCGGCCGGTACCTGCGCATGGCAGAAATACCTTCCGGACTTTCTGTATATGCTGCCTGCCGATATAAGTACAGCTGATTTCACTTGATAAGAACCGCGAAGCCATATATCAAAACAGGAACCTTCACCCATATCCATGAAGATTCCTGTTTCCGTAATTTCCATTATAAGAGCAAAAGCTTCTGACAGCCGGCTTCCATTTCTTTTTCTCCGGAAAGCCTCATTTCTGCATTGTTCCGTTTTGCACCGATCTGTTTGTTATCTTGTCACGATATCAACCGGAACATTAAAGATCTTGGCAACTTTCAGGATCGTATCAATGTGTCTTCCTGTAGCAGCCGCAAAATGATGGGTCGGGCCGCACTCGCTCCAACGGTTTACAAACTCTCTCGCTCCGCAGGTGAAGCGTGTTCTCATATTGGTATCACCGAAGGAGAGAATCGGGCCTTCCTCATTTATGCCCTCTGCCACAATAAACTTAAAGTGTCCGTCACCGTCCTGTGTAATCGCAAGATATGTAACAGGGCCTGTGTAAGGATAGAACTGCGTCAGGTATCCGCCGCCGGTCTTTCCGTGGAAGACCTTCACAATCTTCATGGTCGGTTTCTTATCGGAAATATCCGCATCTCCGGAACCGCTGTGTCCGATGATCGCAATATCGTCGTTAAAGTCGATGGAGTACATTTCTGCCAGCTGGCCTGTGCCTGAGATCGTCTTTAAGATACTCATAGCCATGGCAACCTTCATGTCGCCCTCAACCGCGCAGGCAGTTCCCTGTTTGATCAGCATGGAGAATGCAGGAATCAGCATACTGTCAAGGACTCCTGCCTTGCCCTGAGCGAATCCGTCATAGTGAGAAGCAATAAGGCCCAGCTTTTCATCCTTCACCCATTTTTCAAAAGCAACGACATACTTTGCCATTTCCCATACTTCTTCGATGCTTCCGCCGCCTTCAATATCGAAGGTATCCAGAATATCCTGCGCCTTTGCGCGGATCGCGTCCTCATCCGTAATATCATCGGCAATAGCCCACATTTTTTCCCAGTCGAACTGTTTGGTATACAGATGCATTCTTCTGTACAGGTTGGACTCATCAATATAAAGGTCCATCATACCAGGATATGGTCTTCCGATCTGTGCGATATTTGTATCGCGGAATCTTCTTCTTACCTGAGCCGCCTTGCACCAGTCTTCAATCTCAGCCTGAACGCCCGGATCTCCGCCTTCTACAACGCCCGTAATGACTGCATGTCTCTTTCCGTATCTTTCAAGATCAGCTACCATCTCTCCTACAGCGCCGCAGGCATAGCCCTCGCCCAGCCAGGTAGCAATATCTGTATGGTCATAATCCAGTGCTTTCAGTTTCTGGATGTTTACAAGAACCACCGGAACATCCAGATCTTTCACTGCCGGAAGCATATTGTAAGATGTGGCATAGGTCAGAAGCTGCATAAATACCAGGTCAACATCCGCCGCACGGAAAAGGTCACCCGCTGCCTGTGACTGCTCCTTTGTTGTTACCATTCCGCCGTCAATAATTTCCACAGTGTCGGGAATCGTCTTCTTAAATGCCTCATACTGAGCCTCAAATTCCGGTACCAGCGAGGGAAACTGAGGCAGATACGCGCCTAAAGCAATGGAAAACACACCTACTTTTGCTTTTGTATCAACTAACATAATACACCCTCCGATAATCTTAAAATTGTATATTAAGACAGTACCATACAGAACTTTTCCGCATTGTGCCAAAAAAATCAACGGAAATCTCATGTCTGCCTGTAGAAAAACCAGTAAAACGCACATATATGTACAGTCCTGTCTCAATGACATTATACACTGCCGCAGCCATGATACGCAATATAAAAAATAGATTATATTTCTCTTTTTATACCGTCTGAATCAGCTGTGCGATGCCGTACAAAACCGCCAGATGGGCAGGATAGTATACATAGAAAAAATTTTTTCCTCCTGTTTTCCCTCGCCTTCCACTGTAGAAAGCCAGCGGAATCAATGCGGCAAGCGAAAATATCTGCACGCCTCCAATCTCGCCCGAAATCATGCATAAGCCTGCAGCCAGGGCAGCAAGCTTCCCGGTCTTTGTTTTCACCATCCATACTGCTGCCGGGCTGAGGATTCCAAAAAAACCGTAGTCCATCCGAAATCCGGTTTCCAGAAAGATTTCCCGGATCCGTCCTCCCGGCAGGGACAGTCCCGGCAGCGAAATACCATTTACATAATAGAGAAATATGAGAAACGCCGCTGCTCCTGCTGCTGTCAGCACCTTTTTTCTTCTGGCGTTCTCCTTTTGCAGGGTATCAAGTGCAAAAATAATCAGGATAGAACATCCGAAGGTGATCAGGATACATTGATACAGACTTCTCTCCACAAGATAATTTACTGCAGAGCAAAGCAGTCCCACCCCAAAAACAGAGGAAAGATAACGCTTCTTATTTCTTGTATAGCGGCAGCCTTCTGCTATCATATAGGCAAAAATCGGATAGGCAATCCTTCCTATAATCCGGAACACGGACAGCCCCGGAAAAAATATCAGCCCGATATGATCGATGGTCATTGCCGCCAGTGCTATAAGCTTCAGTTCCGCTCCGTCCAGACGAAAATGCTTTTTTTCAGATATTTTATTCATTTTTTCTTCCGCCCCCGCTGCGGGGATCAGGATCTAAAATACAGATTCTTTTTGACATTTATCTCATTCCTGTTCTGATTTCAGCAGCCGTCCTTCCTATCTATCCGCGCATTTACTCTTCTCTGTCTTTCTCTTCTTCCGCTTCGGCGGCATCTCTGTCCACAAATTTTTTACGGTAATTTTCCATGCAGTACTCGATGACTCCCACCGCCTCAATCGGTCCGCCGAATTCGCTTACAGTAGTACTTTTCCCCTCCAGGCTTTTGTAATTGGTAAAGAAGTGCTTCAGTTCCTCGAAAATGTGTTTTGGAAGCTCCTTGATGTCTGTGTATCCCATATAGGTGGGATCACTGTAGGGAATGGCGATAATTTTTTCATCCCCCATACCATTGTCCTCCATCTTCATCACCCCTATCGGGTAGCACCTTACCAGCGTCATAGGCTGAATGGGTTCCGAACAGAGCACCAGAACGTCCAGCGGATCCTTATCGTCTCCGTAGGTTCTGGGAATAAAGCCATAGTTCATTGGATAATGGGTCGCTGTAAACAGCACCCTGTCCAGCATCAGAAAGCCTGTTTCTTTATCCAGCTCATATTTCTGCTTGCTTCCTTTGGAAATTTCAATTACAGCCATAAAATCTGTAGGATAAATTCTTTCTTCATCAATATCGTGCCAAATATTCATTTTCACACCCCATTTCAGATACGGACGGACAAAGTCCGGCCGCCGTATTTCAGAAACAAACGCCGGCGCTGCATGGATACCGGTCTTATCTTTATATTATACACAAGCTCCTTTGTTTTCAAGCATATTTTTTCACTTCTCCTTCTCCTCTTCTTCCGTATTACCGCCCTGAAAATATTCTGTCCTTTTAAAAAAAGAACATTTATCCTGTCCGCAAAATACAGAATAAATGTTCTTTGATCTCTTTCAGAGTTTTTTCTGAATACAGCCTTGACCTCTGTCAGAACAGTCCTCCGACCAGATAAACCGCAAAGGCCGCAATCCATGCAATCACGCACTGTCCCACGACAACACCTGCAGCCCATTTTCCGCCCAGTTCTCTTTTTATAGAGGCAATTGCCGCCACACAGGGCGTATAAAGCAAGCAGAAAACAAGAAGGCTTACCGCTGAAAGAGGCGTCACAGATGCCAGAAGCGCTTCTGTGCTGCCGAAAAGAACTGACAAAGTGGATACCACGCTCTCTTTTGCCATAAATCCTGTGATCAGAGCAGTGGAAATACGCCAGTCTCCAAAGCCCATAGGAGCGAATACAGGCGCCGCCACACTTGCCACCATAGCAAGAATACTGTCTCTGGAGTCGCTGACCACATTCAGATGTGTATCAAAGGTCTGCAGGAACCAGATCACGATAGTCGCAAGAAAAATGATGGTAAATGCTCTCTGGAGAAAATCCTTTGCCTTATCCCAGAGCAGATGGGCTACATTCTTGGCTCCGGGCAGACGATAGTTTGGAAGCTCCATAACAAATGGCACGGCCTCGCCGCTGAACATGGTTTTCCGGAGCAAAAGCGCCATCAGAATACCCATAATAATTCCGCCGAAATATAAAGCAATCATTACCAGAGCTCCATAATCCGGGAAAAACGCCGCTGTAAAAAATGCATAAATAGGCAGTTTTGCAGAACAGCTCATAAAGGGCGTCAGAAGAATGGTCATCCTTCTGTCACGCTCTGAGGGAAGGGTTCTGCTTGCCATAACCCCAGGCACCGTACAGCCGAATCCAACAAGCATTGGCACGATGCTTCTTCCGGAAAGGCCGATTTTACGGAGAAGTTTGTCCATCACAAAGGCCACCCGGGCCATATAGCCGCTGTCTTCCAGAAGCGACAGGAAGAAAAACAGCGTCACGATAATCGGCAGGAAGCTCAGTACGCTGCCCACGCCGTTAAAAATTCCGTCCATCACCAGCGAATGGAGAACACTGTTCACATGAGCGGCTGTCATCCAGGAATCTGCCAGATTGCCCAGGGCGGTAATGCCCATGTCCAGGATATCTGACAAAAACGCCCCGATTACGCCGAAGGTCAGCCAGAACACCAGTCCCATAATTCCCACAAAGCAGGGAATCGCCGTATACTTTCCCGTAAGAATGCTGTCTATCTTTGTACTTCTGAGATGTTCTCTGCTTTCACGGGGCTTTACTACCGTCTCCTCGCAGACTCTCTCAATAAAGTCAAACCTCATGTGGGCGATTGCCGCGGATCTGTCAAGGCCCCTCTCGTTTTCCATCTGCTTTACAATATGTTCCAGAGTTTCCTTTTCATTCTGATCCAGTTTCAGCTTTTCAAGAATCAGCTCATCTCCCTCCGCCAGCTTCGCAGCGGCAAACCGGACCGGAATCTGCGCCTGTTTCGCGTGATCCTCGATCAAGTGCATAATTGCGTGGAGGCATCTGTGAACAGCGCCTCCGTCCTCCTCGGCGTCACAGAAATCAATGGCTTCCGGTTTTTCCTGGTATTTTGCCACGTGAAGGGCATGAGCCACCAGCTCATCAATTCCTTCATTTTTTGCTGCTGAAATCGGCACCACCGGGATCCCCAGCATCTCCTCCATCCGGTTGATCCGTATGGAGCCGCCGTTTTCCCTTACTTCATCCATCATATTCAGGGCAAGAACCATGGGAATATCCAGCTCCATCAGCTGCATGGTCAGATAAAGATTCCTCTCAATGTTCGTTGCGTCCACAATATTGATAATTCCATTGGGATGCTCATTCAGAACGAAATTTCTTGTTACGATTTCTTCGCTTGAGTAGGGAGACATGGAATAAATCCCCGGAAGATCCGTCACCAGAGTATTCTTCTTTCCCCGTATGGACCCGTCCTTTCTGTCTACGGTAACACCCGGGAAATTCCCCACATGCTGGCTGGAACCGGTAAGCTGATTAAACAGAGTTGTTTTTCCGCAGTTCTGGTTCCCCGCAAGGGCAAATGTCAGAGTTTCTCCATCCGGAAGAGGATGCTCGGTTTCTTTAAAATGATATTTTCCGCCCTCTCCAAGTCCCGGATGGGGGATTGTTTTTTTTCTTTCCCTTCGCCTTTTGTTCTCCTCCGAAGTCTCCTGATCCGCGTCTCTGATATTTTCTATTTCTATTTTTTCCGCATCGGCCAGTCTCAGTGTCAGTTCGTAGCTGTGAATCCGCAGTTCCATGGGATCTCCCATAGGCGCATACTTTACCATTGTAACATCGCCTTTTGGGATCAGCCCCATGTCAAGAAAGTGCTGCCTCAGTGCTCCTTCGCCGCCCACGGACCGTATCGTTGCCGTTTTTCCAATCGGCAGGTCTTTTAATGTCATCTTCTGTCCCCTCTTTTCAGTATTTCCTAAAAGAACCTCGTCCGGAATATGCCTGAAATTTCTCTGTACTCCGTTTTCAGGGGGTACGCATTCCCCGAACACAGACTCTTATTGATAATTCTGATCATTTATCTAAAGTAAGCCTAATCTAATTGATAAACTTTGTCAATATGCCAGAGAGAAAATTTTGTCTAAATTGAATTGTGCTGCCGGCATTCAGCACGACAGCACAATTCTTACTCTGGTTCCCAGCTCTGTCCGGGACAGAATTTCAAAATAACCTTTATGCTTATCCACAATCCACTTTGCGATCGCCAGCCCCAGCCCTGTTCCCTGCCGGTTTCTCACCTCATCCGCACGGTAAAATCTTTCAAACATATGCTCCACATCCGCTTCGGCCATACCGATTCCTGTATCCTGAACCTGAAGATAAGGAGCGCCGTTTTTTGTCCTCCCAATACTCAGTACAATCTCATCGCCCTCATGGGTGTACTTCGCGGCATTGTCCACCAGTATCCTTACCGCCTGTTTCAAAAGGGCACTGTCCGCCTGTATCTCCAGATGTTCCGCTGTCTCCGCAAAACGGTAGATATGTTTTTCATCAATCATCAGTGATTCTTCATAGATTTCCTCCATCAGCTCATTCAGGGGGACCGGCTCCAGATTCAGCTTTGTCTTTCCGCTGTCTCCTCTTGCCAGAAAAAGGAGCTGCTCCACCAGATATTTCATGTGATCGGATTCATGCTGAATAGCTTCTATAGATTCCTTCAGTACCTTTTCGTCACGGCTGCCCCACCGGGCCAGCATATTGGCGTATCCCTGAATTACCGCAATAGGTGTTCTCAGCTCGTGGGAAGCATCGTTGACAAATCTTGCCTGCTGCCGGTAGGAATCCCGCATTCTCACCAGAAGATTGTTCATAGCCGCTTCAATTCCCTGAAGATCCGAGTCCCCGAAGGAGATCAGCTCGGATTCCTCCGGCTGGAGACTGGAGATCGCCTCCTCAATCTGATGATATTTATCTTCCGAGAAAGTCATTTTACTGAGTTCATCTGCTTTCAGGGCAATTTCATTGATCGGCGCAAGAATCCTGCGGATGCTCTGTTCTTCTTTCACATAAGAAAAACAAATATTAAGAATCTGCAGTGCCAGTACTGCCCCAAGAAGAATCACAATCACCCGGAGTGCTGGAAACACCGGAATTTCCATAAGCATCTTTCCGCTTCCGTCTTTTACTATATATGTCATCTCTTTCCAGGAAGGAAAATTTGTGAATCCTCTCTGATACTCCCCTTTCAGAGATCCCAGCCTGGTAATCTCCTGATCACAGAGCCAGCCGATACAGAGAACCGCCAAAAGGAAGAAATCCCATCCCAAACACATGGAAAATTTTCTTCCTATCCAGCTCCAATGCAGTTTCATTACAATGGAAGTCATTCTCTTTGTCTCTGCAGCTCCTTTTTTTTCGCTCATACCCTACTCATCCTTAATCACATATCCCACACCGCGTACTGTCTGAATCATCTTTACAGAATAGACTTCGTCAATTTTTGAACGGAGAAAGCGGACATACACATCCACAACATTTGTTTCTCCCATATAGTCAAATCCACAGGCTTTTTCCAGAAGTGTTTCCCTGGAAAGCACGATGTCTTTATTTTCAAGAAGCGTCTCCAGCATCCGGAACTCGCGGTTCGTCAGATGAATCTCATCGCCGTCCCAGGTGACTTTGTGGCGCTTCGTTGACAAAGTCAGCTTTTTCCAGGTAAAAGGTCCCTCCTCTGTTCCCGTTTCCGCCCTGGCAGTTGTCCCGTGAAGCTTAAGGGCCACCCTGATTCTTGCCAGAAGCTCCTCTATCGCAAACGGTTTGGTTATATAGTCGATGGCTCCCGCGTCCAGTCCGGCCACTTTATCCATAACCGCATCTCTTGCAGTCAGAAGAATCACCGGCGTTGTATAATGGCCCTGCTGAAGACGGCGGAGAACTTCCAGGCCATTCAGGCCGGGCAGAAGAATATCCAGGAGAATCAGGTCAAAATGTCCGTTCTCCGCCATATGCAGGCCCTCTCTCCCGTTTCCGCTCTTACTGACCTGGTAGCCTTCGTGGAGCAGTTCCAGCTCCACGAATCTCGCCAGTTTCTCCTCATCTTCTATAATCAGAATATGTGCTCCCATTCGTTTCTCCCTGTCCTTGTTTTTCTTGGTTCTGACCGGCTGTCGGAATTCTTTTTCGGCTGATAAGGCTGCATGTCTCTTCTTTCCGCAGGATGTCCCGGCGGAAATTACAGTTTTTCATACTCGTCCTTCACTCTGTCAGCCAGATCGCTGGCCTTATCCATCGCTTTATTGACTCCGTCCAGATTGTCCTTTCCCTTAAAAGAATACCGGCACTCAAAGAACAAAGCGACAATCATCACCGGGATCAGAATCTGCCAGAAGAAAAGCAGAAGCAGAGCCAGAGCCCATACCGGCATGTGGAAAATCTCTTCTTCTTTTCTTGTGATATAAAAGGAATTGTCCTTGCTTTTCTGAAGCAGAATCTTGCAGAGATGGCCAAGTTTCTTAAAAAAACTTTCCCTGCCTGTCTCTTCCTGCTCCTGGACTTTTTCCTTTACCGACACATATTGCGACTGTTCCTCATAATTGGTTGTATAGGTTTCTTTTGCCGGAGATTTTACCTTGCCCTTTTTTTCCAGGTATACCATAGCGTCCAGAAGATCCCAGTCTGCTGCCTCCAGAGCCTCCTTTGCCTCCTCGTAAGATACATTGGCTCTCTCTCTTAGTTTTTCAACCTTTTCAAAATGTTCCATAATTTTCACCTTTTCCCTTCAAAGTTTTTTCTATTTGGAAGTTGTTCTTTCCTCTTTACAGCTCATACTTTAGCAAAGCTTTCTTAATTCATCTTTGAAGGAAGATTAAAATCAGATTAAAATTTTATTATTGTCTTTTCAGCTCTTTTTCGCCGTCCGCATATTATAGAGAAACATTCCAAGAGAAGCCAGAATAATCAGCACATACCCCAGGAAACTCCAGCTGTCCGGTATTTCCCCGAACAGGATAAAGCCCAGAAAAGTGGCAAAAATAATCTGGGAATAATCAAAAATAGAAATTTTTCCCGCCGGAGCGTAAGTGTAGGCAGTTGTTATGGTAAACTGCCCTCCGGCCGCAAATAATCCTGCCATCAGAAGAGTTCCCAGCTGTCCGGCTGTCATCGGCGCATAGTCAAAAATCAGCCAGGGCAGCAAAAGCACACAGGAAAACATAGAAAAATAGAATACAATCACAGGTCCTTTAATTCCATGGGTGCCGAGCACACGAACCATAGTGTATGCGATTCCCGCTCCCAGTCCTCCGCAGACTCCGATCAGGGCCGGGATAAGTGCCGCATTCTGGAATCCCGGTTTTACTACAAAAAGACAGCCCGCAAAAGCCAGAAGCACACAGGCGGCCTGCGCAGGTTTGATTTTTTCCTTCAAAATCAGGAAGGAAAAAATAATGGCAAAAAACGGAGACAGCTTGTTCAGAATAGACGCGTCTGCTACCAGCAGATGGTCTATGGCGTAGTAATTGCACAGAATGCCAAGCGTGCCGAAAAGACAGCGCAAAGCCAGGGGCGGCCAGTATCTTTTATTGACAACAGGCGCCGTACGGCTTCTGAAAAGAATCGCCGCCGCGAATACTGCCGCCACAAGATTTCTGAAAAAGCTCTTCTGCATCGTCGGCAGATCTCCTGCCAGCCGGACACTTACATTCATACATGCAAAAAAGAATGCCGACAGGATAATCATAATCATACCTTTTACATAATTTTCCTGTTTCATAAATTTCTCATACCTTTCAATGTCAGATTTTCCTTCCATATCATAGCACTGTATCGCCTGCCGGTACACTAAAATTTCCGGGCTGCCCGTCCGGCATCTTTCAGCAGTTCTTTCGAAAGTCTCTGTTATCCCCAGTAGACAACATTCCCTGTCTTTTATATAATAAGTGTGAATAAAGCCAACGAAACAGCTGAAAGCTAAAGGAGAAGATCTTTATGGAAATAACTATAAGAAAATTTAAGAAAAGTGATATCAAAGACGCTGTCCTTATCTGGAATCAGGTAGTTGAGGACGGAACAGCGTTTCCTCAGACAGAACTTCTGAATGAGGAAACAGGGCTGGCTTTTTTTGAGGAGCAGTCCTTTACCGGAATTGCCTGCAGCGCCTGTTCAGGAGAACCTGTGGGACTTTATATCCTTCATCCCAATAATGTAGGGCGCTGCGGACATATCTGCAACGCCAGCTACGCCGTAAGGCGGGATGCCCGTGGACAGCATGCGGGAGAGGCCCTTGTGCGCCACTGTCTTTCCATGGCAAAAGAGCTGGGATTCCGTATTCTTCAGTTCAATGCTGTTGTCCGCTCCAATACAGCCGCTCTGGCCCTTTACAAAAAGCTGGGATTCACTCAGCTTGGAATTATCCCGGGAGGGTTCCGCCTGAAAGACGGTTCCTACGAAGACATCATTCCCCATTACCATCTTCTGTAACAAAACAGCCGTCCGTTTTCACAGAACTCCCTGTTTCCATCCTCTGCTTTCTGTCCTTTCCGGATCAGGCCCGGAAGGCTTCCGCAATTCCGCTGAGTCCATATCTGTCCGCCAGATCCTGAATTCCCGTCATAATCTCCTCTCTGCTGAAATCATGCTCTTCCAGAAAATCATCAGACTTTCCATTCAGCGCATAGTAGAACAACAATCCTGCCTCAAGATTCCTGCGGTCCTCATCTCCCTCTCCGGAAGTCAGGTCATACAAACGGTTTTCCGCCTCATCAATCTTCCCTGCCTCCATCAGCTCCAGCAGCCCCTCCAGAGTCTCTCTTGTCTCCTGGTCATCCAGAATCTCCGGAGTCAGCTCCGGCGCATCTACCTGAAACAGCATTTTTATTACTGCCCTCACCATTTCGCGGATCTGACGCAGTATGTAATCATCCTGCAGCATACAAATTTCTCCTTTCTTCTTCCGGTCCCCGCATCCGGTTCCGGAAAGCCCCGGCATCCTGCTTCCCGGCGCTTTTTTGTTTCCGTATTAGCTTATCACAAAGCCGCTCCGTGTTCCAGTGAATTTTCTGAGAAGATATGGAAAACTTCCCGTCTCAATGATATAATCGAGGCACCAGGTTATCCGAAAATTTATGCATTTTTCCTTTTAGAATGGATATCCTAAGTTTATTTTCAGAAAGGAACCATTTATGGCATTTATTAGTGTATTTGACGTAATCGGGCCAAATATGATCGGTCCGTCCAGCTCTCATACGGCAGGGGCCTGCTCCATTGCTCTTCTGGCTCAGAAAATGGCTCCCGGTCCCATTATATCGGCAGATTTCACTCTGTATGGCTCATTTGCAAGGACCTACCAGGGCCACGGCACAGACCGGGCGCTGCTGGGCGGCATCATGGGTTTTTCCACAGATGATAAACGCATACCGGATTCCTTCCGTATTGCCCGGGAAAGGGGACTTGCTTTTCATTTTTCCGTAAACAAAGAGGAAGAAGAAGTTCATCCCAATACAGTAGATATCTGCATGACTACTCAAAACGGAAAAACGCTGACCGTCCGGGGAGAGTCCCTGGGAGGAGGCAAGGTGCGGATTACCAGAATCGATCATGTGGAGGTGGATTTCTCCGGGGAATACAGCACGCTCATTGTTATTCATTCCGACAGACCGGGAGTGGTCGCCCACATTACCAGGTGTCTCAGCGATAAAAATGTGAATATCGCTTTTATGAAGCTTTTCCGCGAGGCTAAGGGACAGACGGCATACAGCATAGTGGAATCTGACGGAAGGCTCCCGGAAGATATCTCTGTTTCTGTCCGGGAAAATCCATATGTGCAGGACGTCATGCTGGTACAGACCTGACATAGTTCTGTCAGAACAGTCTTCATTATTTATCCAAGGAGGAGGAACTATTCATGGACTTTAAAAACGGCTCGGAGCTCCTGGAGCTCTGCAGGGAAAATAATTGTTCAATCTCTGATATTATGAAAAGAAGAGAATGTGAGCTGGGGGAGACGGATCTTTCCAGTATCACCGCTCAAATGACAAAAGCCTGGGAAATTATGAAGGAATCCGCCTCTGCGCCGATTGCGGCTCCCCGCCGTTCCATCGGCGGCCTTATAGGCGGAGAAGCCCGGCTTCTCGACAGACATCTCTCCTCTCACCAATCCATCTGCGGAACCATTCTGTCCCGTGCTGTCACCTACGCCTGCGCTGTTTTGGAAATCAATACTTCTATGGGACTGATTGTAGCCGCGCCCACCGCCGGCTCTTCCGGTGTTGTACCCGGACTTCTCCTTGCTTTAAAAGAAGAGTATGATATCGCTGACGAAAAAATTGTCGATGTTCTCTTTAATGCAGGCGCTGTGGGCTATCTGGCCATGCGGAACGCCACCGTGGCGGGAGCTGTGGGCGGATGTCAGGCCGAAATCGGCGTTGCTTCCGCTATGGCCGCCTCCGCTGCCGCAGAGCTTATGGGGGGAGAGCCGGAACAGTGTCTTGGAGCCGCTTCCACCGTTCTTATGAATATGCTCGGGCTGGTCTGCGATCCTATCGGCGGACTGGTAGAATGTCCCTGCCAGAGCCGCAATGCCGCCGGAGTGGCCAATGCCCTTACCGCAGCGGAAATGGCTCTCAGCGGTATCCGCCAGATCATTCCATTTGATGAAATGCTTGCCGCTATGTATTCTGTCGGAAAAAGAATGCCGTCAGAGCTGAGAGAAACCGCCCTTGGCGGCTGTGCCGCAACACCTTCCGGGTGCAGCTTTACCTGCGGAGGTATTCTTAAATGAATATTTTTGAATTAACTGCAGACAAAAAGCGATACATGGATCTGCTTCTGCTTGCCGATGAGCAGGAATGCATGATAGAGAAGTATTTGGATAGAGGCACCATGTTTGTTTTGAATGATAATGGTGTCAAAGCCGTTTGCGTTGTAACGGATGAAAACAATGGCATTCTGGAAATAAAGAATATTGCAGTGGAACCGGCAAGCCAGAGAAAGGGCTATGGCAAACAGCTTATTCAGTTTCTGAAAGACAAATACAATGGAGCTTTTAAAATATTACAGGTCGGAACCGGCGACAGTCCACTGACGGTTCCTTTTTATGAAAGCTGCGGCTTCAAAAAGACACACTGTATCAAAAATTTCTTTGTTGACAACTACGACCATCCTATTTATGAGTGCGGCAAACAGCTTATCGATATGGTTTATTTGCAAATGAAGATCTGAAAATTTTACAGTATTTCAGCCAGGGACATCCCGTAAAATCAAGTGAAATCCAGGATTCACAATTTTTTCACAGAAAATTAGCACTCACCTCTTGACAGTGCTAGCAATAAGTGCTATAGTACAACTAGAACAAAGGAAGGGGAACAAAAAAGAGAACAGCAATCTGTTGTATCTCCTGACAGACCTCCCGGTTCTGAGAAGAAGAATAATTGCAGATTTTTTATAAAGGAGAGATGACTTATGTTAATGCCTAGTATTTTTGGAGAAAATTTATTTGATGATGATTGGATGAGTTTCCCATTTGACAGAGATTTCTGGGGAAAGAAAAATCCGCTGTACGGAAAACATGCGCAGAACATGATGAAGACAGATATCCGTGAGACAGAGGGCACCTATGAGCTGGATGTGGATCTTCCGGGATTTAAGAAAGATGAAATCAAAATTCAGCTGAAAGACGGCTATCTTACCTTGTCTGCTGCCAAAGGCCTTGATAAAGACCAGAAGGATGAAAAAGGCAGCTATATCCGCAGAGAGCGTTATGCAGGCGCTATGCAGAGAAGCTTCTATGTAGGCGAAGCTGTTACTCAGGATGAAATTCATGCAAAGTATGAAGATGGTATCCTGAAAATCTCTATTCCGAAAAAAGATCTGAAAAAAGTTGAACATAAAGGATATATTTCTATCGAAGGCTGATGCCTTTTCCCTCCTATATTCCGGGGCCTCTGTTGAGGTCCCGTTTTTTATTGGCCAGATATCACTCGGTTTTTTTCTTTTTTATGGTCCGGTCAAAATACATTTGACAGCATATTCTCCTCTCTTTACAATAATTTCAGGTACAGTTTTTATTCTGTTTTTCAGAATTGCAGTGTTATCAAAGTTTTGTATAAAGCTGCTTCAATGGGCTGAGACTGTATCATTTCAGAAGAAAGGCGGATTTCTCTATGAAATATGATTTTACAACAATCATGGACCGGCATGGAAAAGATGCCATTGCCGTTGATATTCCATGCTCCGGAGGCGGGGAAGGCTTTTTCGCATGTGCCTCTATGAAAAAAGGCTTCTCTGTTATCCCCATGTGGGTGGCAGATATGAACTTTCCCACTGTTCCCACGATCCCTCAGGCAATCACGGAACGTGCCGCCCATCCGGCCTACGGTTACTTTCAGGCCCAGGATGCCTATTACAACGCTATTATTCATTGGCACGAGGCAGGTTACGGCACTTCCGGATTAACGGCTGAATGCATCGGATATGAAAACGGAGTCCTTGGAGGAGTGGTCAGCGCTCTTCGCGTTTTCTGCCGGCCCGGAGATTCCATTATTATTCAGTCTCCCACATATATCGGTTTTACCCACTGCGCAGCTGACAATGGATGGAATCTTGTTCTCAATCCCCTGATCCAGGATGAAAACGGAGTCTGGCGCATAGACTACAGGGATCTGGAAGAAAAAGTTTCCCGTCTGAAAATCCATGCCGCGATTTTCTGCTCTCCCCATAATCCGTCCGGACGGGTGTGGGATCCCTGGGAAATCAGAAAATTGATGGATATTTACCAAAAGTACGATGTATATGTTGTCTCTGATGAAATCTGGGCCGATCTTACCATGCCCGGTTTTCATCATACTCCCACACAGATGATTTCCGAGGACGCCCGGATGCGTACCGTTGCACTTTATGCACCGTCAAAGACATTTAATCTGGCCGGTCTGGTAGGGTCTTATCATGTGATCTACAATCCCTATATAAGGGATCGGGTGACAAAATCCGGTGCTGCCACACACTATAATTCCATGAATATGCTCTCCATGCATGCCCTCATCGCCGCATACGGCAGAGAAGGCCGGGAATGGGTGGATGAGCTGCGTCAGGTTTTAAACCGAAATCTGGAATATGCCGTTTCTTTTATCCACAGTCATTTTCAGGGGGTAAAGACTTCCATGCCTCAGGGAACTTACATGCTCTTCCTGGACTGTACGGAATGGTGCCGGGAGAATCACACCGATATCGAAGCTCTGCAGCGCGCCGGTATAGAGGTGGGCGTAATCTGGCAGGACGGCCGCCCCTTCCACGGCAGCTGCCATATTCGACTGAATCTCGCTCTCCCCTACAGCCTTGTAGTGGAAGCATTTGACCGACTGGAAAAATATGTTTTTCATAGTACCTCCGGCAGATAAGAAATTCTGAATTTACAGCGTCTTTAAAATATATTGAATATTCAATACAGGCAGTGTTATAATAAATTATCTTAAAGTTCGTGCCCTCTTTTTCAGAAAAGAGGAGAAAAACAAAGGAGGTTATTTTATGGAATCCAAGATGTTCAAGATTTATGCACGCAGCGATGAAAGGATCCAGCTGAAAATCTATCCGGGCCATTTCGCCACTCCCCAGTCCCACATCACGCATTTTCTGGACATTACCACAATGAAATCCCGCAGCTCCGAGGCAAGAAGAATCGCGGAAGCTCTTGCAGTCAATTATGAAGCCTCCATTCCTATTGACACCATTGTCTGTATGGACGGGCTGGAAGTAGTCGGCGCGTATCTTGCAGAAGAACTGACCAAGGCGGGGGTTCTTTCCATGAACGCACACCAGACCATTTATATTACTTCCCCGGAATATAACAGTGTGGGACAAATGATTTTCCGTGACAACGTACAGCCTATGATTAACGGAAAGAATGTGCTGATCCTGAACGGCGCCGTAACTACCGGAGAGACTCTTGCCAGAGCGGTGGAGAGTGTTCTTTACTATGGCGGTCAGATCCGCGGAATTGCAGCTATTTTCAGCGCTGTCACAAGCGTTGCCCGGCTTCCCGTATGTTCCATCTTTCAGCAGCGGGATATTCCGGATTACGGAAGCTACAAATTCCATGACTGCCCTATGTGCAGAAATCGCCAGAAAATCGACGCTATTGTAAATGGCTCCGGTTATTCTAAACTCTGATATCCTGCAGATCAGAAAGGCCATGCAGAAAAAGCGCAATAATTCTGCATGGCCTTTTATTATAACTTTATATCCTGGCATTTTCGGGACGGACAAAAATCCTTCCGGGAAATGTACGGATGTTTACGGATTAGTCAGATCCACGGTTTCTCCAAGTATATTCGTGCCGACAGCAGTATTTCTGTCTACCGTATACCAGTCATATGTAGCCGTATGGTCTCCCATATCTTCATACAGATGAATCATTACCATATTTCCATTGGTATTGTCCACAGTGACATATTGAGGAGAAATTCCGAAATTGCGCGACTCACAATAAGTTCTGGCCATCTGGCACAGTTCTTCATCTGTATATCCCCCAGCGGTATCTGTCTGCATACCGTCCCCGGCAGACGATGTGGTATCTGTCTTCTCCCATGTCCGGATTTCTTTTAAGGTATATCCGCCCCACATGCTGGCCTCGTTCTTTGTCAATACAACGCAGAAAGACGCCGTATAAGGCTGCTGTTCTGAAAATTCCGGCATATAGGAAACCGTCCCCTCTGCCTGTATGTCTGTATCTGAAATCCGGCTTACATTCTGCACTTCCGGACGTTCATGCCCATAACACGCGGAAGGAGTAAATCCTCCGATTTCCAGCGTTCCGTCCGCAAGGCTCATATTGCCGTTCATCTCATAATCGCTGCGGCCCACAGAGTTCTGCAGATACATTTTCAGTTTTTCTTCCGGTATCTTCCAGCCGCTTAACCCGCTGCTCAGCTCAGTCACCTCCGCGGCATTTCCGTCTATAAAAGGAATGGAGCACCAGATGGACCATGTAAGAAATCTGTTCAAAAAGGCGGTGTCTATCTCCTTGTTTTCCGAAAAATACATACCATTTTCTCCGGCATCCACATAAGCCAGAAGGTCCATAAAGTCCACAATTTTTTCCTGAGTGTCCTCATTCAGCGCCGCTGTCTGGGCCGATGCGGAACATGGCTGGAAAAGCAGCAGCGCTGCCAGTACAAAGCACCAAATCTTTCTCATAAAC
>DWYN01000014.1 GCA_019118645.1 Candidatus Blautia excrementipullorum
ATGTAAAAAGAAAAAAGCAGTTGTAATCTATTATTCATGGTCAAATGGAAACACAAAAAGGATTGCAGAACAGCTCGCGGAAGGAATCGGAGCGGATATTTCCCGTATTGATACGGTTCAGCCCTATGAGGGGAGCTATGATGAAGTTGTATCTCAGGGGCAGAGAGAGGTAAATAAAGGGTATAAGCCTCCGATCAAACCGATTAACGTTGATCTGTCGCAGTATGATGTGGTCGCCATAGGCACTCCCACCTGGTGGTATACCATGGCGCCGGCGGTACATACATTTCTTGACCAGGCTGATTTTACAGGGAAAATGGTAATTCCTTTTATGACAAACGGCGGCTGGCCGGGACATGTGATCAAAGATATGAAAAAAGAATGCAAAGGAGCTTCTTTTGCCTGTGAGATGGAAGTACGATTTGATTCTACTGGCGGTGACCAGATGGAAACTTTTGAGAAGAAGATCGAGGAGTGGATCAGCCAGGTGAAGAAAGAAGTGACGAAGGATGAGTGAGAAAGAGGAGCTGCAGCAACAGGCAGCGAAAAGTGGAAACTCAGTGACAGAGGAAATGGCTTCTGACCGGGAGACACGTATTTTTGCGGAGGCACCGGTGGGAAAGGCCGTCGCTTCCATGATCATTCCTACGATTGTAAGTCAGATCATTCTGGTGATATATAATCTTGCTGATACATGGTATGTGGGCTTGACTGAAAATGCAGCTGCCGTGGCGGCTGTCTCTTTGTGCCTTCCGGTTTATAATATTCTGTCGGCGGTCAGCAATCTGTTCGGGATCGGAGGCGCCGGCGCGCTTGCCCGGGCACTGGGAGTTCATGATCATGCAAGAGCCAGACGGCTGCTAGGACTGTCCATAGGGGGAGCGCTGGGCGGAGCTATACTGTATGCTCTGTTGATGGGGATTTTCAGCAGACCTCTGCTTCTGCTTATCGGCGGAGATACAGATACCATTGACTATGCAGTAACCTATGTATTCTGGACCATTGTTGTCGGAGGAATTCCAACGATAGTCGGGCCTGCCTGCGGACACCTGATCCGTGCTATGGGCCATCCAAGGACAGCCAGCTTTGGAATGATTCTGGGCTGTGTACTGAATATTATTCTGGATCCTGTGTTCATGTTTGTACTGCTTCCTCCCGGCAATGAAGTAGCCGGTGCAGCTATGGCAACCGCCCTGTCCAATACTGTCGGTCTGATCTATTTCGGTATTTATCTTTATGCTCATAAGAAAAATACACTGGACGGACAGAAGGAAAAGAAAAAAGCAGCTGGCGGCAGATTGTTTGGCGAGATCGTAAAGGGCGGAATACCAGGGTTTTGTATGGTCGCCCTTGCCATGTTCTCAAACTGTTTTCTGAATTCCATGATCTCTTCCCTTGGAAGCGCGGCGGTGGCAGGACTTGGGATTGTCCGGAAGATCGACCAGCTTGCCTATGCGGTGAACCAGGGCGTGACACAGGGAATGCTGCCGTTAGTGGCATACTGCTATTCCGCGGGAAGACGGAAGAGAATGTGGGCTGCGGTTGGAATTTCCACGGCGATTTCGGAAGGATTTTCTCTGATATGTACGGCTGTTTCTTTTCTTTTTTCCACACAACTGATCTGGATCTTTATCCGGGATCCGGAGACGATCCGGTATGGAGCAGAATTTTTACAAATTCTCTGTCTTGCTGTTCCGATCTATACGCTGACTTTTGTGATCATAGCAGTATTTCAGGCAGCAGGAAGAGGTGTGGAACCTTTTATCCTGTCTGTGCTTCATAAAGGTTCACTGGATATCATCCTCCTGTTTGTCCTGCGCCAGATGGTGGGAACAGAGCATATCCTATGGGCAACGATAGTCTCAGAATCAGCCGCGCTGATCGCAGGAGCGGTGATGCTGGCTGCATTCTGGAAAAAGACATCCTAAGCCTATCCCGTGATGATATCCAGAAAATGAAGTACATCCTCAGAAGGCTTTAGTGGATAGATCAGTCCGTATGGCATTGTATAATTCCAGTCTACGGAAATTGTTTTTAAAGATGGATGGATATCAGCCCATCCCGCCAATGTAAGCATGACACACTGCTGCTGTTCACACTGGTTAAATACGTGAAAATCGTAGAAATAAGGAGTATCTTCAATCTGAATCTGAGGATGCTCCTTTTCTATCTCATTGCGGATCTGATCCAGTACGATGGAGTCTCCCCGTCTGACCATCATGAGTGTTTCGCCGTTTAGTTCTTCCAGTGTATATTCAAATGGAACAATCTGAACCTTGAACTGAGGAAATCTGTCATTTACTTCTGCCCACAGATCCATCAGTATTTTACAGGGAGCAAGAAAAGATGTGCCCACCCGGATGAGAAAAGGTGAACGGGAAGCAGCTTCTCTGGCATTACGGATCAGCCTTTCATAACCTTTCAGCAGAGATTTGGCATCTTTGTAGACAGATTCCCCGGCTTCGGTCAGGACAATCCCCCGTGGAGAGCGCTGAAAGAGTTTAACACCAAGATCTGCTTCCAGGGCGTTGACCTGATTCATGACAGCTGGCGGGGGAAAGAAAGAGGCGATCTGCAGCTTTTGTCAGGCTTCCACAGTCAGCAGCATTGATAAAGATTTTGAGTTGTGTTTCATTCATATAGAGCCTCCTGAGTATTAAATAATAATTAATGCTATTTTATGATTGTTATAGATATGTGCCAAGATTGTCATAAGTTTTACTTATCAAGTGCTGAAGAAACTGAAATTGATGTTTTTCCCTGTTTGTTTACAATATAAGAAAAGAGGAAAGGAAGGAGGATTTTGCATTGAAATTTCGGATTATGATTGACGGCAGGGTATATCATGCATCGCTGGAAGAGAATTCTGTGACGGATCAGCTGGCAGGGATGTGTCCTTTTGAGACGGTTCCTTTTTATATAAAGACGAAGACATCTCACCTTATAGCGTGGCGTATCTGGGAGAGTTTGAGGAGGACGCCGCAGGATACCTTGCAGAGACCGGGCAGACCATACATATCCGTTGTGAACTGGATCAGGAAGGCAGGGAAGAACGAGATGGATGACAGAAAGAAAATAGAGAAATGTTACCGGCTTATGTATGAGGGAATGGTAAATAAAGACGAAGAGCTTTTACAGAAAGTGCTGGATCCGTCTTTTACTCTTGAGCATATGACAGGGATGAGACAGCCAAAAGCAGAGTTTATCCGGGCTGTCATGGGCGGCACCCTGAATTACAGCTCCGCCCGGCATCAGCACATAGATATGGATATAAAAGGGAAGGAAGCAGAGCTGACAGGAAAAAGTCTTGTTCATGCGGCTGTATTTGGCGGCGGTTGGCATACGTGGCGTCTTCAGCTGCGATGCAGCCTGAAGGAAACGGCTGGAGTCTGGCTGATTACTGAGGCAAGAGCCTCTACATTTTAATAAATTTTCCAAAAGGAGACAGATAAAATGGCAGAGATCGCAATCGTATATTTTTCCATGAAGGGAGAGACAATCGCCCCCGGCATGAAGATCGTGAATCTGGAGAAAGGACACACTGCAGTGGCGGCAGAGTATATTCAGGAAGCAACAGGAGGTAAGATTTTTGAGCTGGAGACAGTGAAAACCTATGTGGCGGATCATATGAAGATGATTTACGAAGCAAAAGAAGAACTGGAAAAGGGAATCCGTCCGGAACTGAAAAGTTATCCGGATATGACGCCATATGACACGGTATTTCTCGGGTTTCCCAACTGGTGGAATACACTTCCCATGTCGGTGGTCGGTTTCTTGGAGCACTGCAGCTGGCAGAGAAAAAAGATTATCCCCTTTGTGACAAGCGGCGGAAGCGGATTCGGGAACAGCTTGAAGGATCTGGAGAAGTACTGTCCTGGAGCAGAGATCGTCGAGGGCGGCGCATTTCTGGGACATGAAGTGGATGACTCAAAGGAGGGAATATCCAACTGGGCAAAACGGGTGCTGACACTGAAGGGAAGACAGAAAACAGAGAAATAGAAAGAAGAAATCTCTTCTCAAAAAAGATGTTTCGGCTCAGATACTCCAAGCGTATCTGGGCTTTTGTAAAGGAACACGTGCCTGGCCACAGAAGCTTCCGGTTATCGACTGGCTGAAAGAATGTGCGGAGCAGTTTGATTAAAAAGAAAGGTGGACACAACTATCTTCATCCGGAACTGATCGGAGATCTGGTTCATAAGCTGAACGGAACGATTATCGAGTGCTGTACGGCTTACGGCGGACAGCGTCAGGATCCGAAACTGCACTGGAAAGCAATTGAGGATCACGGTTTTAAGGCGATGGCGCCATGCGATATTATATGAGTTCGGTGAGATGGATATTCCGGTAGAAAACGGATTTCATCTGGACAAAGATATTGTAGGAGAACATTTTGCAGATTATGATTCTGTCCTTGTGCTGTCCCATTTTAAAGGACACGCAATGGGAGGATTCGGCGGCGCACTGAAGAACATCAGTATCGGTATCGCCTCTACTCATGGAAAGACAAATATCCATACTGTGGGAGTGACCACAGAGTCTGCAAAACTGTTCAACAACCTGCCGCCTCAGGATCATTTTCTGGAGTCTATGGCGGACGCGTGCAAGGCAGTGATCTCATATAAGGGAGCAGAAAATATGCTGTATATCAATGTGGCGAACCGGCTGAGTGTGGACTGTGACTGTGATTCCCATCCGGCAGAACCGGAGATGGCGGATCTGGGGATCTTTGCATCTGTTGATCCGGTAGCTGTGGATCAGGCGTGCTATGATGCAGTAGTGAATTCACCCGATCCGGGAAAGAAAGCGCTGATCGAGCGTATGGATTCCCGCCACGGTATCCATACAGTGGAGGCGGCACAGCACGGACTGGGAAACCGGGAGTATGAGATCATCTCTCTGGATGAATTATAATGACATATTCAAAACGGTAGTTTGAAGGGCGAGCCTTTCTGACAGATGAAATATTTTGTGGCTGTTGTAGAATGCAGCAGCTTCACAGGGAAAACCGTGGATTTCTCTCTATACGCTGCAATGAGAAGCGTGTTATGGCGGAGTCCGTGAAATGGGGTGAGAAAGGAGCCCGGATTAACTCAATTAAATCTATTAAATAAAGGTGTGATTCTATTTACAAATTTGTTTAGGCGCAAGACTAGACATGAGTACAAAACCAGGATATAATAATAAGCTAAGTGGCTGATAACATATAATTATTTATTTGTACTGAAAATCAAGACATCTGCGGTCCTGACTGGCAGATCCGGACAGGGCCGCAGATATTTTTGCGCTGAAAAGCAGAGAAAGGATAAAAATGATAAAAGCAGTTGTATTTGACATGGACGGTGTGATATTTGATTCAGAAACGCTGGTGATCAAGACATGGGAAATGGTAGCAGAAAAATACGGGTTTTCAAATGTGGAGAAAGTATGCAGAAAATGCCTTGGCACAAATGCGGAAGCTACCCGTAAGATTTTTCTTGATTTTTATGGAGAGGATTTTCCCTATGATAAGTATAAAAAAGAGATGTCCTCCTTGTTTCATCAGTATGCGGCAGGGGGGAAGCTTCCTAAGAAAACAGGGGTAACTGAAATTTTAGAATATCTGAAAGAAAATAATATAAAAACCGGTCTGGCAACATCCACGCGAAAGGATGTAGTGTTGAAAGAATTGGATGAAGGAGGAATCCTTCCGTTTTTTGACGCAGTAGTATGCGGAGATATGGTGAACAGAAGTAAACCAGAGCCGGATATTTATCTTGAAGCCTGCAGGCAGCTTCAGACAGATCCTTCCTTATGCTGCGCTGTGGAGGATTCCTATAATGGGATCAGGGCTGCCAGCAGAGCGGGAATGCGGGCAATTATGGTTCCGGATATTGCAGAACCAACAGAGGAGATGAAAGAACTTGCAGAGTGCATCCTACCTTCCCTTCTGGAGGTTAAAAAGTACCTGGAAGAGAAAATCAGGGGATAAAAAACGGTATCTGCAGAAAAATAAAAAAATTGAAAAAAGCTGTTGACAGGTATTGGAAGCTGTGGTATTATAACTGAGCTGTTGCAAGAGTACATTTTGAATATACAATTTAAACAGTTTAAAAAACTTAAAAAAGTTGTTGACAGGAAACGGAAATTGTGATAAAGTAAACGAGCTGTCTGAGGGACGGAAATTACAAAGCATCGGAAAGCGGACAGGGATGTCCGGGATGCGGCGAAAAGCTGCAGAAAGCGCCGGAAAACTTCTTCAAAAAAAGTTAAAAAAGTGCTTGACAAGATCTGGAAGATGTGATAAAGTAAATGAGCTGTCTGAGAGACA
>DWYN01000122.1 GCA_019118645.1 Candidatus Blautia excrementipullorum
AATTAGTGCTAAACTACGGTTCTGCGGTAAAAAATGGCGTTGGGATCCGTGGTCGCCCTGAGAAAACTACGGTTCCTGCATAGGAAATTGGTTTTGTAACCGTATCCGACAGAAAAATTGTACGGATCTGAAAGAAAAAATCCCGTTCGCATCCGTATAGCTGCATTTTTTATTGAGACAAATCTGAATCATACAGAAAATCCCCCTGAACTGTTACAAAAATTGACATACAGAAGAAAAAATTTCTTGACAAGAAAGATGTATCATGTATAATGGAGTTGCTTGCTCGGAGGGTATATCATTCTAATGGAAATGATAAGCTGGATAAGGCACGGACTGAAATGTCTGTACTTATCCGGCTTTTTTTGTTTTATGGATAATCCAGCCGGAATGGTATGTGAAACAAAAGCTCTGCGGGGATGTGTACACTTTTTATTTCAGAAAACTTCCATATCCAGACATGAAAAGTCTGCGTCAGGGAGGAAAGGAGATTTGAAAGAGTATGATCATTACCATTGGACGAGAATTTGGCAGCGGCGGACGGGAACTGGGAAGAAGACTGTCTGAAATTCTGGGGATTGCCTATTATGATCAGGAGATCATAACAGAGATTGCCAGAAGGACAGATCTTTCAGAACGGTACGTGCAGGAGATGTCGGAAAAAAGGCCGATGTACAATACATTCCCCATTCATACAGGCCGCAGTTTTTATTATATGCAGAATTCGCCGCTGAATTTAAGTTTTTCCATCTTTCAGGAACAGTCGGCCATTATACGGGAGATGGCAAAAAAATCGGACTGTGTGATCGTGGGACGGTGCGCCGATGATGTTCTGCGGGAAAGCAATCCTTTCCGGATCTTTGTATATGCGGAAATGGAGAGCAGGCTGAAACGCTGCAGGCAGAAAGCGCCGAAGGATGAGCATCTTTCGGATAAAGAGATGATCGCCAATATCCGCAGGATTGATAAAAACAGATCACGATATTATGAACTCTACACCGGAAAAACATGGGGAGACCGGCTTTTGTACGATCTCTGTATCAATACCACACGGATTCCGGTGGAAGATGCCGCCGCCATGACGGCAAAGATTGTGAAAAAGTAAAATGTACCGAATATGGAGGAGAAACAGATATGGATTATAAGGAGCTGTTTTCCAAAACTCCGGCGACAAAACTGTTTTTTACAGCAGCGATTCCCGGCTCCATCGGAATGCTGGCGTCTGCTTTGTATCAGACCATCGATGGAGTTTTGGTTGGAAGGATTTTAGCAGGCGATGCCTTTGCGGCACTGAACCTGGCCATGCCGCTGGTAATTATTAATTTCTCTCTTGCCGACCTGATCGGTGTGGGATCGGCGGTTCCGATTTCTGTGCGTCTGGGTGAAAAGAAAGAAAAGGAAGCAAATTCCATTTTTACTTTTGCCTGTCTTATGATCGTGGTGACCGGTCTGATACTGGGGCTGGCTATGTTTGCCCTGGCGCCGGTGCTCATCCGCCTTATGGGAGCAGAAGGAAATCTGGCAGACCTGGCGGTGCAGTATCTTCGGGTATACAGCCTGTGTTCGCCGGTTACCACCATTGTATTTGCAATGGATAATTACTTTAAGATATGCGGAAGGATCCGTACCAGTATGACATTAAATATTGTAATGTCGGTACTCAGTGCGGTTCTGGAATTTATCTTCCTGTTTGTGTTTGGCTGGGGAATCTGGGCGGCGGCTCTGGCTACCTGCGCCAGTATGTTCCTCTGCGCTCTGGCTGCGCTGTATCCCTTTGCGCGGGGAAAAATGCAGCTGAAATTTACCAGACCCAGACTTGACTGGAAGATGATAAAGACCATTATTAGCTGCGGAAGCCCCAACTTTTTAAATAACGTGGCCGGCCGTATTACTTCCATCGTGATGAATGTGATCCTGCTGCAGATCGGCGGAGCGGCGGCCGTTTCCGTTTACGGAATCCTGATGTTTGCCGACGGCTTTGTACAGCCGCTTTTATACGGAATGTGCGATTCCCTGCAGCCTGCCGTAGGCTACAACTGGGGCGCCGGAGACTTAAATCGCGTGAAGGCCATTGAAAAGCGCTGCTTTACCGCATCTGCCGTTCTGTCTGTGGCTTCAGCGGTGGTGATCTTCTGCTTCCCATGCCAGATTACAGGGCTGTTTATGCAGCAGGCTGACACGGCTGTAGTAGAAATGGCCATTCCCGCCCTGAAGCTGTTCAGCTCGGCATACCTGATCCGGTGGTTTTCCTTTGCCACCCAGAGCTATATGTCTGCAGTGGAAAAACCGGCTTATGCCATGGCCATTTCCGTCTGCACCGCAGTGGTATTCCCCATGCTGATGGTGGTGGTTTTATGGCCGGCAGGTCTTACCGGACTGTGGCTGAACGTACCGGGAGCCTCTCTTCTGGCTGCGGTTCTGGCATTTGTAATATTAAGACAGTTCCAGAAGCGGGAAATGGGAGCAGGAGCCCGCAGGATCCATTCATGAGGCAGGGGGCTGTTTTATAACGGATTCCATTTATCTGCACCGGATTTGTACAGGATGCCGCCATGGGACTTGACAGAAAGGGGATGATAGATTACGCTGTAAAAAAGTCCTTATGTATGGAGAAAAACAGTTATGACAGGATATTACAGTCCCACCTGATAAGCTGCACAGATGATTTTGGACAGCGGTTTTCGTTCCGGCAGTATCGAAGGCTGCACAGGGAAACCGCTTTATTTGTGTATCGGAAAGGGTGGGATTGTTTTTGTTTATGAGGCGCAATCGATATTTGATGTATGGAATTGCCCTGCTCCATGGAATGGTTTTTTACGGACCGATTTCTGCGCTGTACCGTCAGGCTCACGGCCTTACGATCTCGCAGATTACAGTGATGGAGGGAATTTCTCTGGCTCTGTGTATATTTCTTGAAGTTCCCTGGGGAATGGCCGCAGACCGGATTGGCTATAAGAAAACTTTTGGGAGCTGCTGCTGGATTTATCTGGTTTCGAAAATCGTATTCTGGCAGGCACAGGGAATCGGCTGGTTTCTGGCGGAACGGATTATGCTGAGTGTGGTGACGGCGGGGATTTCCGGTGTTGATGCCAGCATACTTTATCTTTCTTCCCGGGAGGGGACCAGTCAGAAGGTTTTCGGGATTTATACCGGAATGCAGATGGCGGGACTTTTGGCAGCTTCCTGTATATTTGCGGTTTTTGTAGGAGATGATTACGCTCTTTCCGGACTTCTTACTGTTTTCAGTTATGGGACTGCGGCGCTTTTATCCTGCGGCCTTGTGGAAGTAAAGCCAAAGGCGGCCAAGAGAGAAGGGCAGAAGGCCGGAAAAGAATCCGTTGGCGCCGGGCTGAAGGCGGCATTGGGAAATAAAAGCATTCTGTTTTTCTTAATAGCCTCTGCGCTTTTGTCGGAGATCCATCAGACGATCACCGTTTTCCTGAATCAGCTGCAGTATGAAAAATGCGGCCTTGACAGTTCTGCCATGGGATACATTTACATTGCTGCTGTGCTGATGGGAACAGCAGGGCGGTATTCGCCATGTCTTACCCGGAAGGCAGGGCTGAAGGGATCGCTGGCACTTTTTTGCGGTTCGGCTATGGCATCCTGCTTGATCCTGGGGCGGGCGGAACACGCTCTGCCTTCTGTGTCCGGGATCCTGCTGCTGCGCATGTCCAATACATTTTTTGTTCCTTTTCAGATGGAACTGCAGAACCGGCAGATCTCCACGTCAGACAGGGCGACGGCACTAAGTGCTCACGCTATGGTAATGGACGGTGTGGCTGTGGTTACGAATCTGGCTTTTGGTTTTCTGGCGGAGAGAGGACTGCCGCTGGCGTTTTTCTTTGGAATGGGGATTTGTTTTGTGAGTCTGGTTTTATTTAGGATGTGGTACGAGGGAGAGGGGAGGAAGTTATGATAAGATTAAAGCTATCCGGAAAAATCTGTGTGTGTATTTTACTGCTTTCTTTTACTGCTTTGACAGGGTGCGCAGGATCCGATAATCTTTCTGTTTCCCAGCAGACAGGGGCGGTGATGGCAACGGAAGAGTCAGGACGGGCAGAAGAGAGCGGGCCGGCGGAGGAGACCATGCAGGAGGAAGAAACCATGCAGGCGCAAGAGACCGCGCAGGAGGAAGAAAACATGCAGGAGGAAGGGGCCGCACAGACAGAAGGAAACGGACAGACTGCAGAAACACCGGCAGATGAAGCAACGGAAGAGCCTGCGGATCCGGTTATAGAAGAAGCGGACTGGTCCGCGTATTTTAATGAAATAAACGGGAGCGCAGTTGTTTACGACCCGGATTTAAACCGTTATCTGGTATATAATCAGGAACTGGCCGAAACCCGCCGCTCTCCATGTTCTACATTTAAGATTATTTCTTCGTTAATTGCTTTGGAAAATGGAATAATCACACAGGATCATTCGATGCGCACATGGAGCGGCGAAACCTTCTGGAATGAAGCGTGGAACCGGGATATCAATTTCTTAGATGCATTTCAGACATCATGCGTCTGGTATTTTCGAGAAGTTGTTGACGAAATCGGAAAAGATACCATGGAACAGGAGCTGGAACGGCTTAAATATGGAAATTGTGATATTTCCGACTGGGAAGGCAGGTTAAATACCAATAACAATAATCCTGCATTAACCGGTTTTTGGATCGAATCTTCACTGCTGATTTCACCAATGGAACAGGTTCAGGTAATGGAATGCATTTTCGGAGAAAATACAGACTATTCTGAGGAAACGCTGGAACAGTTAAAACAGGCCATGCTGCTGCCGGGTCAGAAGGATACCAATGCTTTGATTTACGGAAAGACAGGGATGGGAAAAGACCAGGGCGTTACCGTTGATGCCTGGTTTACCGGTTTTGCGGATATTTCCGAAAAAAGAATTTTCTTCTGCGTGTATCTGGGACGGACGGATCATCAGAATGTTTCCAGTACTGTGGCAAAAGAAACAGCCATAAAGATTATTTCGGATTATTATACCTGATAGTTGTTCTGATTGTACTTATTTTTGAATCCTGGAGGTTTATATTCGGTAAATTATGAAAACAGTTACAAATTGAACTATCAGATGCCATTTATGTTGTCGATATTCAGGGATACATTGGAAATCAGGTCTCAAAAGAAATAGAGTTTGCTGAAAGCAGAGGAAAAGAAATTATATTTCATTCAAAGTATAGCATAGAATGATACGCATTTGAGGAGGAGATATGAATATGTATGATAATGATTTTTGGGAAGCCTTGGATTTACTGGCAGACAATTCGGAAATTGTCATAGACAGACCCAAAGGCAGTGTACACCCCAAATATCCTGATTTTGTATATAAGATTGATTACGGGTATTTGAAGGATACTTCATCAATGGATGGGGGAGGTATTGATGTCTGGGTTGGTTCCGGAGATAAAAAAATAGATGCCATTATGTGCATTGTGGATTTAATGAAACGAGATTCAGAAATAAAGATTTTGATTGGATGTACAGAAGAAGAAAAACAGATGATATATCAAACCCATAATGAAACCGAATATATGAAAGGCATTTTAATAAGACGATAAATACTGGCTTATGGATCGGTATTAAGGGAAAATCTGGATTTCATACCGGTCCCTAAAGCGTGACATTTAGCCCTTTGTTTCCGTTTGCGCTGGGCGGCTTTTATACGCCTCATGCGTCCGGCACATTCCGGGCAGTATTTGGCACGGTTGGAGCCGGGGGTGAACAGCGTCCCGCAGACGGCGCACCGTTTGGTGTCCTGGCGGTGGAACAGGGAGTTACCGTTAAATATTCGTGCAAAGTATTATTTTCTTCGTGCAAAGGGCATATACTAAAAGTACCAGCAGAAAGGGGTTGATGATATGGCTGGAAATACCACAAATATCAGCATCCGCATGGATGCGGATTTGAAGGCACAGGCCGATGCTCTGTTTGCGGAACTCGGCATGAATTTATCTACGGCGTTCAACATTTTCGTGCGCCAGTCGCTTCGTGAGGGCGGCATTCCCTTTGAAGTGAAGCTGGAACAGCCCAAGCCAAACAAAGAAACGATTGCTGCCATGCTGGAAGCGGAAAGAATTGCAAAAGACCCGTCTGTAAAGGGCTACAATGACCTCGACGAGTTGTTTGCCGACCTGAAAAAATGAGGAAAACAGTACAGATTGGCTGGGATCCGGAGTTTATCGAAGGGGATATTTTCGGGATATGCAGATAAAGAATCAAGATCACCACGGAGAGAGTGGGAGTGGGCAATGTGACCTTTGAGCCGGGTTGCCGCAAAATGTACTAAGATTTTGAGTGTGTATAGTGTTGAAATAAATGAGAAGTTGGTTGAAGGAAGTTTGATCCAGATGCCGGCTTTTTTAATTATTTTAATTATTGTCTTTCTATATACAGCGCTGTAAAGTCGAATTACAATTGCACGCAATATTTTTCTGAATATTACGAAAGGGAAAAATATGGACAATACAGATAAGATCATTCAGGAGCAGAAAGAGAGAATTATTGCATTAAATGAAGAAATACAACGACTTCAGGCACTCTTATCTGGAGCTGGCATTCCATATGAAAAGAAAACGCAAGAAAATGTGGCTGTTCAGTCAGATTTAGCTGTGAAAGATGCAGAAACCGAACAGGGAAAGCGTATTATTCCAGAGCCGATTACTCAGAAACATGCCCAGTACTTCTACTCCTTTTTCAAAGGTCGAAAAGATGTATACAGTAGAAGAGCTGGAAAGCCGAATCCCAAAACCGGAAAGACGGGATATTATACTCAGTGCTGGAATTATTGGAAACAGGGCATCTGTCCCAAATATGAAAATAAGAAAATGAAATGTTCGGACTGTCCTGAACAGCGTTATAAAGAACTTACTGGAAATGTGATTATGCAGCATTTACTTGGACTGCGGGAAGATTACTCTGATGTGATCGGATTATACCCGCTGCTGCCTGATGAGACCTGCAATTTCCTTGTATTTGATTTTGATAATCATGATGAAAATACAAGCGGGGAAGATTTTGCCGACACAGAGAACTCTGGAGGGAGGAAGTAAATGCATTGCAAGAAATCTGCCATATTTATGGAGTGGATATTCTGACAGAGCGTTCCCGTTCCGGTAAGGGAGCACATATCTGGATGTTTTTCCAGGAACCTTAATGAAGCATATGCCGCAGTGCGCAGCAGTGATGTGAGAAACAGGCAGATCGTATCTGATGTAGAAGAATGCCTGAAACAGGGCAGGACTCCACTTGTGCTGACAAAATTTAAAGATCATGCAGATACATTGCTTGTTATGCTTCAAGATAAGGCGGACCATGTATTTCTGCTCAAAGGAGGAAGAAGCATAAAAGAAAATGAACAGATCCGCGAGAGAATGAAAAGTGTTCCGGCAAATGAATCGATGATTCTTGTGGCAATCGGACAGTATATCGGCGAAGGGTTTAACTATCCAAGACTTGATACGATGATGCTGGCAACACCCATCGCATGGCAGGGGAACGTGGAACAGTATTCAGGAAGGATCCACAGGGATTATGAAGGAAAACAGGATGTGATCATATATGATTATGTGGATACGCATATCCGCGTCTTGAATAAAATGTATTATAAAAGATTGCGGGCGTATAAGAAGATTGGTTATGAGATCATTATGAATACGACAGAGAAAAAGCAGGAAACAAATGCTATATTTGACAGTGATTCCTATATGTCTGTATTTGAGAGAGATTTAGTGGAAGCTAATGTTGAAATCGTGATCTCCAGTCCCGGTGTCGGTGCAAGAAGTATACGCAGGATGCTAAAAGGTCTGGGAGAACGCCATGACGAGGGGGGGTAAAGATTACACTTTTGACTTTGCCGGCAGATGGTTACCCGAAAGAAAGGATTGAAAAGACAAAAGAACTGCTTACGGAACTGACGGAGGTGGGAGTAGCCGTGATGGAAAAGCCGGGAATACATGAGCATTTTGCTGTTATTGACAGGGAGATTGTCTGGTACGGCAGTGTGAATCTGCTGTCCAATGCTAAGGAAGAGGATAATCTGATGAGGGTGAAGAGTAAGGAAATTGCGCAGGAGCTGATGGAGAGTGGGTTTATGGATAAAGCTTTTGGTTAATGCGACAACGTTACTGTTGATCCATAAGTATAATTGATTTAACGATAAAATTGAAATTTAATTTTGATGATGTTATAATAATGAAAATAAGTTAAAATGGTGATGTTCGTATGGAATATATTACAGAGATTTTAGGCATTTCAGTGATTCGCACAGAATGGCGGCAGCAAAGCAGGCTTCCTTTTTTCCTTAATGAAAAATATTATTTTGAACAGGTAAAACTCGGAAAAACAGTATGTCTGTTTTTACATCCACAGGAAGAATTGGATACTGTGAATTCACTAAAAAAGCATTTAAGACGTATTGGTGAAATCTGTGAATTACCAATGGTACTGGAAATGCCACGGCTTACCAGTCAGCGGCGAAAGACATTAATTGAGGCACGAATACCATTTGTTATACCTGGAAAACAGCTATATCTTCCCTTTCTGGGGACAATGCTCACAGAAAAGTGCGACGCAGAGTTAACGGGAGTGATGTTGGATAAATTACAGCCATCCGCTCAGCAACTGCTATTTGCTATGATACTTAGTGGGTGTGAGCCTATGTTACTATCACCTCTTTCCAAAAGGTTTGGGGTTACAGCTATGACGATAACTCGTGCAGCTGATCAATTGTGCAGAACCAATTTGATAAAAAAAGTTGGAACCGGCATCGGAGCAAAGAAAATGCTTGTAACAGAATGTACACCCAAAGAACTGTATCAGGAGATGCAGCCATATCTGATCCAACCGGTTCGAAAGACTGTATATATTTCTAAGGAGGAGGTGCAGCCGGAAATGTTTTCTGCAGGACTTTCAGCACTTTCCGATATGAGTATGCTGAATCCGCCGACTATTCAAACTTGGGGTACACTGAAATTATCTTTAGAAAAAGATTCTTACACAAGCAGTCTATTGGATTCGGACAGACAATGTGCCCTGCAGATTTGGAAATATGATCCCCGAAATATCAGCCAGACGGAGATGGTCGATGTCTTATCACTGGCATTGAGTCTGGCAGAGGATGAAGATGAACGTACCCGGCAATGTCTGGAAGAATTAACAGAAAGGATATGGTAAGCACATGGTAACAGGATTAGAAAGTTTTCGGCGGTGGTTTGCGGAGTATACCGACCAGTATACAATTATTGGCGGAACCGCATGCGACCTTCTGATGAGCGAGGATGGTCTGGAGTTTCGGGCAACACGAGATATTGATATGGTTCTGATCGTGGAAAGCCTGACTCCGGAATTTGGACGCAGATTTTGGGAGTATGTAAATGCGGCAGATTATGAACACAGGAATAAAAGCACAGGAGAACCGCAGTTTTACCGCTTTTCGAAGCCATTCAGCCAGGATTATCCCTATATGATTGAGTTATTCTCTGGGCGCGTCGATGCAATCGAACTTCCAGAAGATGCAGTCTTGACACCTCTTCCATTGGATGATGAGATATCCAGTTTATCAGCCATTTTGATGGATTCTGACTATTATCAGTTCCTTCAGGAAGGAAAAGTCGTGCTGAATGATATACCGATTCTAGATGCTGGCTATCTGATCCCCTTCAAAGCGAAAGCGTGGCTGGATCTGACAGAACGAAAGGAACAAGGAGAGCATGTTGACAGTAAAAATATCCGTAAACACAAAAACGATGTATTCCGTTTGAGTATTTTATTGACGCCTGACACCAAGGTGATACCACCATCTTCAATTCAAAGGGATTTAGAGACATTCTTTTCAGCTATGGAGAAGGAAACGGTTGATCTGAAATCGTTTGGTATACGAAGCCAGGGGCTGAAAGAGATTATTCAGAAAATGAAATTGATTTATGGGCTGATAAAATAATCATACTTCCCGGGCATACTCCACCATGCAAACTAAGCATTTGCCTATGGACTCCTCCAGTTATACAATAACAATAAATTCAGACAAAAAAGAAATT
>DWYN01000123.1 GCA_019118645.1 Candidatus Blautia excrementipullorum
TCGGTTCCGGCGGGGCTTATAAAAGTGCCTCTATTCTCGGTACTGCCATTCCAGAACTCTCAAAAAAACGGCAGATTGGTACTTGGAGAGGACATATCTATCTTTTCAATGCAGTTTGCGGAAACTCAAGATGTTTCCAAAGGCATTTGTTTATTTTCGTAGATAATGAATTTTGTTAAAAACAAGCAAAATCAACGTAATACTAAAAATGAATTAGAAAGCATATTTGGTCAAATGACTGCGCACCGAAATAAATCCTGTTGCCGAAATTGCATTTTTCGTAAAAATAAAGTTGACGATTATTCCTTGTTTTATATGGGATTTTCGTCAACTTTTTAGTTTCGAGAAAAAAAGTTTTTATTTTATCCTTGTGATATATATGAAAAATCAAATAGTGAAGATATGTATGGGAATTATATAGAGTAAAAACAAATTTATAATATCCCCTTATAAATCATCGATAAAAGAAAGATTTATATTTTCGCCTGTAAATAGCTATGATATCCGATATAAAAAAATAATCGTTGTGACAGTCGTAGAGATGATAGCAAATTGATATTGTTAAATTTTTATCAATATTATTTTGATCATCAAATCAATTTTGTCATACGATTATATTTTGTCGGTGATTTTTTATTGTGATAATCGTAAAACATAGAGAATGTATGTTGTTTCAACTTGTAAAATATATTTTAGCGTTCATTAAGTTTACATAATATCGATCCTAAAATATATATGTTACTTCATGATTTACTCATTTTTGTATTAAAAGAATTAATCGTAATGATCATGTTTTTGGGGGTATATTATGTATCCTAGTACACAATGTTACACTCTTATTCTATATGAATTTTAAGTCTATCTATATCATAATATGAATTGACATTTTCTTAACAGAATTATATAGCTTATCACCTTCTTCGCACCAAACCAGCCAGAAGCGCAAAACCTTTTATCAACCGTATATATAGTCAATCTCTTATAAATACTTTTTTGACATTATTCATATACTCTTTAAATTTGACCTTTACGTCAGGTGCTTCTATCTCGTGAATCTCACTGACTATCGCTCCAAGCACAATATGCCACACATTATATGGTGTATCCGGTTTATACTTATTACATTGTCTTTTAAACGCATTAAACTTTTTCTTATCCTGTTCATTAAGCTTTTTATATGCATCTGCATCATATGCATAACACATGCACCAAAATTCTAAACTATCATCAGCATGTGGCAGATCGCATAACCATAAGTAATAATGAATAATTTCATGTCGTATAATCCGTTCAGTGTCATCTAATAAAACGTCATATTCTGAACTAAGCCCTATTCTTATATAACTCTGTTTTTTATTAGCTATAACATGGCCGCCTGTAATGAAATAATCTTCATTTCTATCCATGGCGCTTATGATTTCTTCTTGTTCACAATAAAATGTAATTGGTAAAACTCTATCATTGACAGTCCCACATTGGCAAGAACAAATATCTTGAAAAAATTTCGCTGCATAATTTATCGCTTGCTGTTCAAGTTTATAATAATTACACTGAGCTTCTGGATCCGTTAGATATACTTTTTTTGATATTTTATCATACTTCATAAATTCTATATCAATACCTCGTTCATACACTTTATCATTGGTCTATATAGAAGCTATCCTTAATTCCTTTATTATTGAGTCGCAAAATAAACATGTCTAAAATTGCTTTCCATATTCTTTTAAACCATACTTTATTTCCTAATAATTTTACTAGAGTTGGACTTATAGTATAATATGACCTAATAAAACAACGCCCATACCATGATTTTGATAGAATATAATCTCTAAATCTACGTAATGTCCATACCTGGGGGCAATCATAAGAACCATATACACATGTAGCTATATAACACCCTCCTGATGGTTTTGAGTTGACTTCATCATTTTTCTTCATTTCATCTGCCATACTAAAGTGTATTTTACTTTTTCTACTTTCAGAAAGTCCTCGGCAAAATTTTTCGACATTTTCTTCTTGTCCACGCAAAGTGACATTTGCAAAAGATTCCCCGAGTATATGCATTCTATTTGTAATTGCATAACAATATCTAATATATGTAAGTACGATATTATATAATTTGTCCTGAAGTTCATCATTAGATGCAAAAAATTCAACAGGAATAGACGCTTTAAATCCATATGCTTGCATAGCGATATTGGTAAACTTTTGCATAAACCCCATTTCTATATTTGTTAATTGATCAAGTGCGTTTTGATTAGGAGCTTTGTATACCATTTCTCGCAATTCGGATGTGTTCTCAGCACGAGAGACAATAAAATCCAAGTATTCTTGACTTAGTTCTAGATAATAATTATACACCTTACTTACAATCTCTGATTTTTCATCTTCATTAGCATAATCAATAGCCTTTTTTCCATAAGATACTGTTTCAGTTAAGCTTATCTTAAAATCAGACAATTTAGTGCTTTGTTTCCAATCCTGAAGTTTAACAACCTTCATACGGAGGAACCAAGCTTCTGATGATTCAGGACTAATTTCTAATGCTTTATTTATATATGATAGTGCATCATTGGCATTATCAGCCTCAATTGCATTACGTGTCATTGTAAATAAATTATTAATATCACCTCCAACAATATTAATATTAGCACCTGCATAATTATTTGTTACATAAGTATTATAATTATTAATTACTTTTTCTGTAACAAACGGTGTTCCACAATATTCACAAATACCTGCATCTTTTGTATCATCAACCTTGATGTTAGCACCACATTGAGTACATTTTGCTGCGATTAATGCCATCTTATATCCCCCTATAACATGTTCTCTATCATATAAACAAATATATCATATTCTTATATAAAATAACAGCATAGAACCCAAAATAATTGATGATTATT
Organism: Candidatus Blautia excrementipullorum; assembly: GCA_019118645.1. Lineage (GTDB taxonomy): Bacteria > Bacillota > Clostridia > Lachnospirales > Lachnospiraceae > Blautia_A > Blautia_A excrementipullorum. The sequence goes on from DWYN01000123.1 coordinate 2,907, forward strand.
ATTTACTGTATAACGCTCTATTTCATCTTGTATACCATTCAAATTTCTACAGGTAGCTTTTCGTCTTACCCATTCGTGTCCTATGCCCCAAACTCAAAAGTAAAAAAAGGCTCACTACTATCCGTCCTAGATAGCAATGAGCCTAAATATAAAGATTATTCCAATTATATTTTGTCATATATACAGGATTTTCCTCCTTTTTCTAAATTTTTACTTCAATTTCACTGGTCACTTCATGGTCACTTTTAAAATTTCGTACACATAAAGTGATTCAAAATATACAGTTTTCAGTATACCTATAGGGTTCGAATCCCATATGCTCCATTTTTTATGTAACAGGAACAGAGGATGCCCGGACAGGCATCCTCCTTCCATTTTCAGCCGTTTATTCTGACACACCGCTTCTGCCCGGCGTGTCATTTTTCATTTCTTTTCAAAAATCTTCCGCAGATTTCCCTGCATCTGCATCGGATAGAATGCTTCATCACACGGAAAATCCCCCACATTCCCGATTCCACATCCCAGCCAAAGCTTCCCGAACGATACAGATAATCTCCCGGACAGGCAGCTCCGCCCTTCAGTTCCATATCAAAACGGTTTCCCGGACTCTCCACAGATGAAGTTCGGATATCCCGGATGAAGCTTCTCTTTTTCGGCCGGTTTCTCCCGGTCCTTCAGCGGACAGAGGGCCGGCACCGGCGTTCCGTCCGGCAATTTTCCGTTCCCGTCCTCCAGACGGTCATAAATCCTCCACAGGGTCCACATCCCTTCGTGAAAATGCGGATACAGATGACAGTGAAAGATCACGTCCCCGATTACCCGATTCCTGCTTCCTGCTCCGTACAAAATATCCAGAGTATAACACTCTTGCGGGCTTATAGTAATCGAATCAATAATTGTTGATACCGGATTTTCCGCTTCCAGCCTCCACTGGTGGTTATGAAGATGAAACACATGCGTTTCCTTGATTCCTCCGTGAACCAGACGGATTTTCGCCGGATCTCCCACATAGGCTCTCAACACCGGCGGCGCCGGATCCCCATATACCCACGAACTCATGGAGATATCCTCACCGGAATCAGCCGGATCATGGACCAGCGGCATCCGGTTTCTCATCGGTTCAGACCGATAGCTGATCGCTGTTGTAGAGGAGGGCAGTCCCGTCCGGTGGTCCAAAGGCGGCTTCCCGTCCTTATCCAGAATTTCCAGTTCATCATGGAAGAACACCGTATATTCCCGGAAAGCCGGTTTTCCGGGCGGATAAACATCCGCCATCAGACCGCTTTCTATTTCCTCACCGGTCTCCGGATGAAACCACTTCGCGCCGGGCGGCTCTACGATCACAGCCCCGAACAGTCCGTGAATATTGGTGGCCTCTTCACCGCTTCTGGGATCCGCCATATCGTGAAACAGAAATACGCCTTCGGTATCGGCATACCAGGTGTATTCCGTTTCACTGTCCGTCGTGCTGTCCGGATTAAATCCGGCGCTGGCTCCGTCCGAACCTGTCACTTCATATGACAGCCCCTGTATATGAATCGAAAGTCTGCGGTTTACCCGGTTTCGGAATCTCACTTTCACGATATCTCCCAGATTTACCCGCAGCACCAGCGGCTGCACCTCTTCATATGGCTGCGGCGGTGTCTGCTGAAATCTCTGAAGCGCCTCTTTTTGTATTCTCTGCGACTCCTGTTCCAGGACGTACAGAAGTCCATTGGGATCATGATCCCCGTACCGGTTATATACTATGGGAATCTGTATGGCCTCCAGCGTAAAACAACGAATTCTGTTTTGGCAGGGATATTGACATAAGCGCATCGTCTATTCTCCTTTTCCCTTCAGAATCCGCAGATAATGGTTTGCTTCCCGCAGTACATGATCTGCCAGCAGCGGCAGAATGACGGAACGAATCTCACATCCGGCAATTCCTTTTGCGCCTGCCGCTTTAAAGTCACGGTACCGCTCTGTTATTTCCAGGGTTTTCCCCGCCATCCCGTTCACAGCTCTGCAGTCCTTCCGCCTCACCTCTTCCAGCAGCCGGCAGTAATCCCCGGCAAAACCATCCGCCGTTTTCATCAGTTCACACTCTATGGGATCCAGCATGCCGCGTATGAAGAATGCGTGCTCCATCATGATCTGATTCCAGAATCTCTCCGCCTCAGCACCGCTCATGGCCGGCATACAGCTTCCTTCCTCCAGCGCCGCCGTGATCTTCCGGTACAATTTCGCTTCCCGGATGATGTGCTCGATCAGCAGCGGATAATTCGCCGTGTACAGTCTGCAGGAAGTAACCTCCCGCAATATCTGCTCCTTAAACAGGATCAGCCCGTTCAACAGCCGCAGCACCTGCTGATTCAGCCTGTGTATCCGGCACGACATTATTTCATCCATGCATTTTGCGCAGCCTGCCCGCAGCATCTTTTCCGCCTGTGTGATACGTGTGTCAATGGGGATCTTTGTCAGCCGTCCCGTCTGCTGTTCCGCCATCACCGTAAATTCGGTAAATGCTTCTCCGGAACACAGGACCTCTTCGCCGACCATCCCATCTGCAAGGCAGACGGTCTGCCTCAGAATTTTTTCAAACTCATCGCGGTACCAGTCCGCCTTGTTTCTGTATCCCGCTTCCCCTGCCGGAAAAGCCGCCTGAAGGAACAGCGCATGCTCCTTCATGATCCTCCCGAAAAACAAATGCGTTTCCAGAGATGCTGTAATATATTTTTCCATATCTGCATATACCTTGTTGTTTCACGTTCTTTATAATATATGTAGACAGGGGGAATTTGGGGAATCCATAGTTATGCCGAAAGCAAATCCAGGGCCCCGTTGCCGCAGATTCCCGCCAGGCGGCAGTCCCGGATTATTTCACAATCCCTGCCCGCCGGATCGGCCAGTATCGGGCAACGGCTTTTCCGAGAATATCTTCTTTTGGGACAAAAGGATTCTTCCAGAATCTGGAATCAAATGAGTCATTCCGATTGTCCCCCATTACAAAATAGCTGTCGTCCGGTATCACATACGTTCCGCAAGAGCCAGCCCCAAGTTCTGTAGAAAAAGGATCGTTCAAAGGCTTCTCCGAATCATTAATGTAAATTTCCCCATTCACAATCCTGACCGTTTCATTCGGCAAACCTATAATTCTTTTGATATACAGGTCTTCTCTGTTATCAGAAAAACGAAAGATTATTATATCAAAGCGCTGAGGATCTGAGCTTCTGTATGCCAGACGGCTTCCCATAATATGATCGCCGGGCTCTATCGTATTTTTCATTGAACCGGACGGAATGTACGCATTAACAATGACCTGTGTATCCAGAAGAAATACTGCCGCAACTGCAGCCATAAAAAATATTATCCATTCAAATATTTCTTTTTTCATACGGTGTCTGTTCTTATCATCCATTTTCATCTTATCCTCTTTGCCGATCAAAAAATCAAGTCATTAATTTCAGCTGGCAATGCCGGGTTCTTTTGGCGGATACTCGGCGAAGTCTTTCATTCCTCTTCTTTCAGTCAACAAATTCAAAAATTTCCTCGACCGTCACATGAAAAACCTTTGCAATATCCATCGCCATTTTCAGGGATGGATTGTATCTTCCGTTCTCCAGATGAACAATTGTTTCCCGCCGCACTCCTATAAGCTCTTCCAGATCATCAAAATCATCATAGTCGCCGATTATGCCTTCCCGATGATAAACGATTCCTTTTTTCTCATTTCTTTCAAGACACTCCAGAAGATAATTTTCCCCATATCTTCTGGCAAACTCCGTAAATACACGGGGCTTGATTTTAGCCAGCAGCCCCTTTCCGCATTTCTCACTGCACTCATAACAATGCCCGATCTTTCTGGAAATTGTACATTTTCTGTTCTCACACCATTCTTTATCCGGACATTCCCCGGAATCGCATCCGCCGCAGGTCACATTTTCCGTGCATAAACAGCACGCAAGTCCGCATCTGGCAATCCCCAGTTCCCGTTTCATCTCACCGCCTCCAAATCTCTTCTTTGTTTTCCGGTCTATGGCCATTTTATCAAAAACCTCTGCCCGTTTCCATGGTTATCCGGGGATCTTGCTGCAGCCGCAATCAGTCTCTTTCCTGTTACTGCTCTGTCAGCTTCCGCCACCTCTCATCATCCTTCAGAAATCCGAAGCTTTTCTCATCGCGGAAACATTTCCGCAGATTATCTTTCACTTCTGTGATAAAGTCCTCCTTCAGTTCCTTGAATTTCATATGCTCATAAAGGGGAGATTCTCTGAAGCCTCCGATTTCTTTTACACTGGAAAGCATCTCTTCCATCGCGCCAATCACCATATCCGCGTCTTTTTCCAGAACGGCAAGATCAAGGACGGCTGAAACTTCATAGTATTTCCCCATCTCAAAACATTTTGCCATTTCTCCCTGCTTGTCCGCGAGCATGTGCGCTCTCTTTCCGTCCCCCTCCTGTACAGCCAGCATGTACATCCCGTGCAGTTCCATACTGACTCTCGAATAATCCGAAAACAGAAGTTCTTCATATGCTTTATATGCTTCCGCTATCCGGCCTGTTTCCGCGTAAATCTGCGCCTGTTTTCTTTTCCGTTCCGGATTCTGCACAGAAAAATACCCCAGATATTTTTCTGCCATGTCATACTGTTCCTTCCGCATATAAAACCCCACCAGGGCATCTGCCGCCCTGACGCGGACTGTTTCATCCGCGCTGCTCAGTACGCGGGTATACAAAGAGCAAAAATAATCGTCATCTTCCGGTTCTTGCGGAATCTTCTGCACGATGCGCTGCGCGTCAAAGATAACCGCAAAATTCAGAATCAGCTCTTCACAGTTCGGGTATTCCTCCAGCTTTTTCTTTGCCCACTGAAATGCCGTCTCATAGGATTCCTCTTTTAATTTCCGATCTGCTTCGCGAACAGCCGCGGCGATCTCCTCCGCCGTCAGTTCTTCACGGAAGGACAGCAAGGTATCCAGGGAAATCCCCAGCAGTCTGGCAATCGGCGCCAGAAGCGAAATATCCGGACAGGAGTTTTCATTTTCCCACTTATTTACCGCCGGAGCCGTCACTCCAAGCCGTCCCGCCATTTCTTCCTGTGTCAGATTTCTTATTTTTCTGTATTTCCTGATCACTTTTCCCAATGACATATGAATCTCTCCCTTGACTTCATCTGCAGCGGCCTCTGCTGATTCCATCATATCAGACATACGCGGCATCCACAACTGAACCTCTGTTAAGCAATCTTCAAAAAAATTAACGGTCTTTCATATTTCAGGGATAAATGTCCTTACAAAATCTCAAGCGGTGCCTCCCCGCAGTCAACTTCATTATCCCAGTTTCCAAAACGAGGCTTATCACAGGCATCATCCAACAGAACAATTTCCGCGATATTTTCCATATTTATCATCAGAAGCCGATTATTCATACAGGGAACAATCAGAAACTTTTCTCCAATCATCTGATGAATCAGTTCTCGCGTATCGCCGGTGATCGGATACCAGATAAACATATCTGACGACATTGGACGGATTCCCACGTGTCCCCAAAATTCAATCTGCAGAGGAAAAATATTTTTTTCAAGTACACTTGCAACACTTGTATGCAGAACCGCCGCGATATCCCGCAATTCTGCCAGATTCGCTTCTCCTTCCGCCTCAATCTCCCTTATTCTGTCGACAGAGACTCCCGCAAATTCCGCCAGATCCTTTTCATTTATATGCATCATATTCCTCAGGCTTCTCACCTGACATCGATGAGTCTGCATATTGCCCAGCAACATATCCGGGCTCATATTCAGGCTCCGGAGAACTTTTGAAATATGTTTCTCATAATTGGTTCTGCTGGTGATCGCGCCGACCAATATCTTATCCAGCGTGGGGCGTGAAATCCCCGCTATCTGGCAAAACTCTATTTTTGTGCAGCCTCTTTAAAACAGTACCGCGTCCAGCCTGGCCCCGACATTGCTCTGCATATCAAATAAATCTTTTATTTCATACATATGGCATCCTCCTACATTCATAGCAGGCCATTCCATATATGAATGCCAATATTTTTTTCTTTTTTTACATATATTCTCGATTTTAAATTGGCATAATGAAAAAGACCTTAAGATTTTGCAGGTATTTCCAAATCTTAAGATCTTCTTTCATTGATTCGTTCTACACAGTCTGCTTTATGAACAAGAACATAATATACTCCAATAAATATTGTAAACACATATGAGAAGATAAGGATTTCAAATTCACCCCTTATAAATTCCAGATATTGATCTGCCAGAATCATGAATATTCCAAAGCATATATATCCGAGAACCACTAACATCATTACCGGTAAAATGATAAAAAGCAGTTCTGACAAAATCAATTTTTTACAAGCGGTGGGATATGAAACATAGCCAGGATTGTCGTATGATCGCATTCGTTTACTGTATATGTTACGACCAGTCCAGAAAACAACAGAATAAAAGCGAAACATCAAACCTATCTTTCACAGCCTGACAAGTTCGTCTATTTTCCTCCCTTTTCCCCGTATTGTTCTTAGCATCAATGTGCAAGGGGACAATACAGTCGATAAAGGGCTGATTTCTGCTCCTTTTGCGTTACTTTCACTCTGCATACGTCCTGTACGCGTCGATCAAGTGCCTGAAAGGGGCAGAAATTATCACGGTTTGGAGCATATTGCCCCTTGTACACCGATGCTATTGCCGGCAGAGGATAAATTCGGAGATAATTTCTGCCGCTCTTTCCGCATTCGTCGCTATTGCCGGATGTCCTCCATGTTCAAATATCCGAATTGCCGCATCCGGAATAAGATCTGCCATTTCTCTATATTCCTGTTCAAGATTTTTCCGACACATTTCATCCTCTTTACTGCCCGTAAACAGAACCGGAACTTTCATTTCTGTCAATGATTTACAAAACAGAGGACGTTTTTCTTTTGCACACTGCAATAATGCTTCCGTATCAAGGTCTACTACCTTCTCCCAATCCGCCCCCTGGCACCACTCATAAAATTGTCTCGACTGCAGATCTGCTTTTGCGGCCTTCCTCTCCGATAATAAATTTTCAGAAAAATTATCGTGAAGGGAACGCCCGTCAAAACTGTCGGCAACGACTGCCTGGAACAAATCCGGCCGTTCAAGCGCTGCGTTAAGTGCCGCCCACGCGCCGCCGCTGGTCCCTATCACACTGACCTTTTCGCACTTCAGATGTTCAATAAGTGTTATCGTCTGCATTGCCTCATCTTTCCACATATCCGGCGAAAATTTCTCAACTCTGTCGGATTGTCCATTTCCTAAAAAATCGATGAGAATACATCGGAAATTTTCCGAATACAGCGGCATAAGAAGCTCAAACATTTTAGAAGAGGCCGTATTTCCATGCAGAAAAACAATCGGCTTTCCCTGCCCCGATTCCTTATAAAAAACAGATTTTCCATGATACTGAAAATATGCCATTTATGACATCCCTCTCTTTTCTTTGTCCGCGTCAGTTTAAAATCTCCTATAGCAATTAAGGGCAGACAATTACCTGCCCCTATGCTTCTCTTTCCTTTTCTGCTGTTTCAGTTCAAACCTGCGCTCCTTCTCCGCTTCACGTCGTTCCCGCTTTACAGTCTTTCGCTCAGTTTTCAACTGCTCCTGCTGCAATTTTAAAGCCTGCTGCGCTTTCGTGCCTGCCGCAGTATTCTGCATCTGCCGCCGCGCTTCTCTCTGTAACCTTTTCGGATTACGCCCGACTTCTTTTACAGCAGCTGCCACAGCCGGACTGAATCTCAGACGACAGTAGTTTTTCAGAATGAAATCATGAACCTCATATTCTTTCGGTTCCGCTCCGAATGTCACCTTGCACACAGATAACTTTCCATCCGATATTCGTTCAAAAACTCCTATCCAAAATGGCTCCTCAAAAAATACTGTAAGTCTGCCTGATACTTTGTCCATGACAATTCCTCCTTAAATGTTTGTAATGAACAAAGAACGGACGACCCTAAGGAGGGAGGGTTACTTACACCAGACGGTGCGGCCGGGCTACCTACCGGCTCTGTAAGGGATTTCCTCTTACGTTGCGTTTTTATCTTTGCCCCTTAATTTTACCATAACACCGCCTGTTTATCTACTAAATTTGAAGGGCGTGACGGGCCTGCTTGTAGGACGTGACGGACCTGTTGTATTATTTGATACCTGCAAACCAAAGACTCTTAACTGATGTTAAATTAAAATACATGTTACTCATACTCTAGCTTTCTTTCAGATTTGCGACTATATTTACATCTCGTTTTCTGTTTTTGACATAAGAGATTTGGCTTCGTATGGACTTACTAATGCCGAAAAGTACATGGTTCTTGCTTTTGAATATGGTCTTGCATTATAATTTTTACAAATTCTCTTGCTTCTCGCACTGCATGATACTGTATTCTTTTCTCAGGGGATAGCAGATATGGGCGCTCATTCCTGCTCTTTCCTGTAACGAGGGGAGCTGCTTCGATGAATAGATATAAATCAGATTGCAAAGCTGAGGGTTTTCAGCATACGGACACTTCCGTACTATGATAAAATCGGGATGCTGAAACAGGACAAACTTCTTAAGCTGGCTTCTCATAAAGAGGAGGATGTTGCTTTGAAACCGTTTCAAAATCATTGTAGAGGAAATCATATCCGGCGCACGGATCACTGCCCCAAAATCGCTGGCGGGAAGCGCGGAAAATTACTTCCGAATGATGATTTCCCACAAATAAAACGCTGGAAGCGGACTTCAAATGCAAATTAGAAATAATTGGGGAACATATGGGAATTTAATTAATAGATGATATAATATATACAACAGTTAAGAGCAAGCATCTATATGATTATTGTAGGAAAAAGAGGCATTATGCAGCTATTTTATGCATTTGTCATTATGTTATTTTTCTCTATACTTGGATGAGGCATGGAAGTAACCCTTAAGTTCATGCAAAATCACTACTCGTCTGCTATTTTGGCATAAATGAAAGTTTTGTCTTTTAATGATTTATTTTTTTATGGTTCTTTGATACTATCTTTTTAGCAGCACTTTTGAACGTCAAAAAGAAAGCAAACGATGGCTTGATGAAAACGCAAACGCAGCATCGGTGTACAAGGGGCAATACGCTCCAAATCGTATAATTTCAGTGATTTACTGTGTTATCTTCAATCGGCGTACATCCAGTACGCCTCAGACTGTAGACAAAGTTGG
>DWYN01000124.1 GCA_019118645.1 Candidatus Blautia excrementipullorum
ATCGCAGCTCACTGGAAATATAAAGAGTCCTCCGACGGAAAAGCCCCTGTGGGAAAGAGCGAGGAGGAAAAGCTGAACTGGCTCCGCCAGATCCTGGAATGGCAGAGGGATATGTCGGACAACCGGGAATTTATGAGTCTTCTCAAAAATGATCTCGACTTATTCGCGGACAGCGTATACTGCTTTACTCCCCAGGGAGATGTGAAGACACTTCCTACCGGATCCACTCCCATTGACTTTGCCTATTCTGTACACAGCGCCGTTGGAAACCGTATGGTGGGCGCCCGTGTAAACGGAAAGCTGGTTCCCATCGAATATGAAATTCAGAACGGCGACCGTATAGAGATTATCACCTCCCAGAACTCGCAGGGGCCCAGCCGCGACTGGCTGAAGCTTGTCAAGAGCACTCAGGCGAAGAACAAAATTAACCAGTGGTTTAAAAAAGAACTGAAGGAGGACAACATCCTCAAGGGCAAGGAAATGCTTGCTCAGTATGCAAAATCCAAGGGATACAAGATCAGCACCTATACAAAAAGCCAGTATCTGGAAGCGGTTATGCGCAAGTATGGTTTCCGGGACTGGGATTCCGTCCTGGCCGCAATCGGACACGGCGGACTGAAAGAAGGACAGGTTTTCAATAAGCTTCAGGAAGCTTATGAGAAGGAAAACAAGAAAAAAATTACAGACGAGGAAGTACTGGAGGCTGCGGCGGAGAACCAGGAAAAACTCCATATTGCCAAAGCAAAGGGCGGAATTGTCGTACGGGGAATCCATGATGTGGCGGTACGTTTTTCAAAATGCTGCAGTCCTATTCCCGGAGACGAGATTGTCGGGTTCGTAACACGCGGACGGGGAATTACCATTCACCGTACAGACTGTATTAATATTCTGAACATGTCGGAGGCGGACAGAACCCGTCTGATTGAGGCTGAATGGCAGCAGACGGACAACAGAGTTTCAGAGAAATATATGGCGGAGCTTCAGATTTACGCCAATAACCGGACCGGTCTTCTGGTGGATCTGTCCAAGATTTTTACTGAGCGCAAAATCGACATGAAAAATATCAACTGCCGCACCAGCAAGCAGGATAAAGCGACGATTTCCGTCAGCTTTGAAGTTGGAAGCAAAGACGAGCTGGCTTCTCTTGTGGAGAAGATCCGCCAGGTAGAGAGCGTTCTCGATGTGGAGAGAACGACTGGGTAATCCGGTGATTTGCAGAACAGAAAGGAACAGATATGAATAAATTGGAACTGCAGAAATGTATTCTTGGCCCGGTAATGACAAACTGCTATTTTTTGAAGAATAAAGAGACCGGAGAGCTGCTGATTGTAGATCCGGCAGACCAGCCTCAGACAATTTTCGAAAAGATAAAGGAAATGCAGGCCAGACCGGCAGGAATTCTTCTGACCCATGGACACTACGACCATATTCTGGCAGTGGAGGACGTAAAAAAAGAGTATCATATTCCGGTGTACGCTTCGGCAATGGAAGAGGAAACACTGGAGAAACCCATGGTGAATCTGTCTGCTTTTCAGGGAAGAGCCTGTTCTCTGAAAGCAGATGTGCTGCTGAATGATCTTGAGGTATTTGAGGCGGCCGGATTTTCCATTCAGGTGATTTACACACCGGGGCATACAGCCGGCAGCTGCTGTTATTACCTGAAAGAGGAAGGTGTTCTTTTCAGCGGCGATATGCTGTTTTACGGCTCGGTGGGAAGAACTGATTTCCCGGGAGGAAGTACGGCGGATATTGTAAAAAGCCTCCACAGACTTCTGGAGTCGCTTCCTGAGGAGACGGAAGTATATCCGGGACATGATATTTCCACAACGATCGGATACGAAAAGAGGTATAATCCATTTGTATAAAATCAGTATTGTTTTTTTAGACAGAGAGTTTGAGCATGATATATATGAGCTGATACGCGCTTTTTATCCGGAATGTGAGATTGATATCTCTGGAGAAACGGCAGAGAAGTGCGATTTATGCTTCCGGATAGAAAAACAGGATCAGAGCTGTCTGATTTATTACAGAAACGAACAAAAGCATGGGATAATAAGTGCGGAATTCATACAGGGGCAGTCTTCGGATGCCCTTCTTTCTTGTACCGAAGATGCCCATGCTCTGCGGAAAGAAAATAAGGACCGGGTGAAGTATGCTTTATATCAGCTCCTTGTAAAGCTTACAGGCCGGACGCTTCCCTGGGGAAATCTCACCGGAATCCGTCCCGCCAAGCTGGCTATGGCAATGATAGAGTCCGGAATGAAAAATACAGAAGCTGCACAGGAGATGCGGGAGCGATATCTGGTAAGTCCCCAGAAAACCGCTCTTGCCGTAACAATCGCGAACCGTGAGAGAGAGATTCTGAAGGATATCGACTATGAAAACGGCTACAGTCTTTACGTGGGAATTCCCTTCTGCCCCAGCATTTGTCTTTACTGTTCGTTCAGCTCTTATCCACTGAAACAATGGAAAGACCGGGTGGACCTTTACCTGGACGCATTGTGCAGAGAAATGGAAGCCGTATCCGGCATGATGAGAGACAGGGGAAGAAAGCTTGATACGGTTTATATCGGCGGCGGTACGCCTACAACACTGGAGGCGGAGCAGCTGATACGCCTGTTTGAGGCGCTGGAAGAGAATTTCGGCTGTGAGGGACTGGCGGAGTTTACCATTGAGGCCGGGAGACCGGACAGCATTACGAGAGAAAAACTCATGGCAATCCGCAGATTTCCTGTAAGCAGAATTTCTGTGAATCCCCAGACTATGAACCAGGCTACGCTGGATCTTATCGGAAGAAAACACACGGTGGAGGAGACGCGGCAGGCGTTTATGCTGGCGAGAGAATGCGGTTTTGACAATATCAATATGGATCTGATTGTGGGCCTTCCCGGGGAAGACCGCATTATGGTGGAGAATACACTTAGGGAAGTGAAAAAAATGGCTCCGGACAGTATGACCGTCCATTCTCTGGCCGTAAAGCGGGCCGCGAGACTGAACATTTTCAAAGACCGATATCAGGAAATGACTTTCGAGAACAGCCAGGAAATTATGGATCTGACTATGAAAACTGCATATGAGATGGAAATGGGTCCCTATTACCTGTACCGCCAGAAAAATATGAAGGGAAATTTTGAAAATGTAGGATATGCAAAGGTTGACAAAGCCGGGATTTACAATATACTTATTATGGAAGAGAAGCAGCCGATCATAGCTCTTGGAGCCGGAGGATCTTCAAAGCTTGTATTTAATCAAGGAAAGAGAATAGAGCGTGTGGAAAACGTCAAAGATGTAGCAAACTATATTGCCCGGATCGATGAGATGATAGAACGAAAGAGGACAGGCATAGAGACCTGGCTGTAGAAAAGTAGGAGGTGTACACAATGGATGCGGCACGGGAAGAAGCGATAAAGACAACAGACAGAATTCTGGAATTTGACCTGTCTGCTGAGCTGAGTCACGGAATCGTCGTCAGCAACCTTGCGTATGCGGTGGCATCGGAGATGAAGCTTGACGAAAAAATATGTTATGAGCTGGCAATTGCAGGTATGCTCCACGATATCGGAAAGCTTAAGCTTACAGGGTATATATACGGGCAGGAACAGGATCCTCTTCTTATAGAAGAGCTGAAGTATGTCCGCATGCATTCCACACTGGGATATGAAGAACTGAAGGGACAGGGATATTCGGATTTTGTTCTGGAAAGCATTCTTTATCACCATGAGAATTATGACGGCAGCGGATACCCCTCCAATCTGGCGGGAAATGATATCCCCATTGGGGCAAGAATTCTGAGAGTGTGCGATGTGTTTGCGGCTTTGAGCTCAGACCGGCCCTACAGGAGCGCCTTTGAGGTGAGCACGGTAATGGAGCTGATGATTGATGAAATCAAGAATTTTGATATGGAGATATTTCTTGCATTTCAGAGAGTGATACATAATACATACCTTACAGATATCTCTGCGGAGCCGGAACCGCCGGGGCAGAGAAAAGAATGAGAAAGGAATAACAGGAGGTTTACATGGCATTAAAGAAGAAACCGGTAACCGGTATGAAGGATATTTTACCGAAAGAGATGGAAATCCGCAACTATGTAATGAATATGATACGGGAAACCTATGGGAAGTTTGGATTTTCTTCTATTGAAACACCCTGCGTGGAACATATTGAAAACTTATCCAGCAAGCAGGGAGGGGAAAATGAAAAGCTGATTTTCAAAATTTTAAAAAGGGGAGAGAAACTGAAACTGGATACGGCGAAGGAAGAGGCGGATTTGGTGGATTCCGGTCTTCGCTACGACCTGACGGTGCCTCTTTCCAGATATTACTCCAACAATGCCAATGATCTTCCGGCGCCTTTTAAGGCGCTTCAGATGGGAAATGTGTGGAGAGCAGACCGCCCCCAGAGAGGACGCTTCCGCCAGTTTATGCAGTGCGACATCGACATTCTGGGAGAGCCCACCTATCTTGCGGAGATTGAGCTTGTTCTGGCTACCACAACCCTTCTTGGAAAACTGGATTTCCATAATTTTACCATCCGCATCAATGACAGAAAGATTCTGAAGGCAATGGCCCAGTACAGCGGTTTCCCGGAAGAAAGCTTTGACACGGTATTTATTATTCTGGATAAAATGGATAAGATCGGCCTGGAGGGCGTTGCCGGAGAGCTGGAAAAAGAAGGCTTTTCAAAAGAGAGCATTGATACTTATCTCGGAATGTTCCGGGAAATTACCGGAGACATCGATGGGGTTCGCTATCTGAAAGAAAAGCTGAAGGATGTGCTGGATCCGAAGGTGGCTGAGGATCTGGAGACGATTATTGTTTCCGTAGACGCAGTGAAGACAGCTGATTTTAAAATTGCTTTCGATCCTACCCTGGTACGCGGGATGTCCTATTATACCGGACCAATCTTTGAGATTGCCATGGACGAGTTCGGAGGTTCCGTAGGCGGAGGCGGACGTTATGACGAGATGATCGGGAAATTTACAGGACAGAACATTTCTGCCTGCGGTTTTTCCATCGGTTTTGAGAGAATTGTCATGCTTCTGCTGGAGAGAGGATATGAGGTTCCGGGAACAAGCGCAAAAAAGGCTTATCTCATTGAGAAAAACATGCCTGCGGACAAGCTTCTGAAGATACTGAAGCAGGCGGAGGAAGAGAGATGCCGGGGAACTCAGGTAAACCTCGCTATTATGAAAAAAAATAAAAAATTCCAGAAGGAACAGATGACAGCGGAAGGTTATACAGAATTCGTAGAGTTTTTCCGTGACAAACTATAATAAAGGAGACAGAGGCTATGGCTGAAAGTATGAAGGGACTGCACAGAACCTGCCGCTGTGCGGAAGTAACAAAAGAAATGACCGGCAGTAAAATCACGCTGATGGGATGGGTGCAGAAAGCCCGCAATAAAGGCGGCATTATTTTTGTGGACTTAAGAGACCGTTCCGGTATCATGCAGCTGATCTTTGAAAACGGCAGTATCGATGAAGCGGGATTTGAGAAGGCCGGGAAACTGAGAAGTGAATTTGTGATTGCGGTTACCGGTGTTGTGGAAAAACGCGGCGGAGCGGTAAATGAACATCTGGCTACCGGCGAGCTCGAGCTCAGAGTGAATGACCTGAGAGTTCTGTCGGAATCTGAGGTTCCGCCTTTCCCCATTGAGGAGAACAGTAAGACGAAGGATGAAATCCGTCTGAAATACCGTTATCTGGATCTTAGAAGGCCGGATCTTCAGAGGAATATTATGCTAAAAAGCAAAGTAGCCATGCTTACCAGAAAATTTTTCTCGGATGAAGGCTTTCTGGAAATCGAGACTCCCATGCTTGGAAAAAGCACGCCGGAGGGAGCAAGAGACTATCTGGTGCCCTCCAGAGTTCATCCGGGCTGCTTCTACGGACTGCCTCAGTCACCCCAGCTTTACAAGCAGCTTCTGATGTGTTCCGGCTACGACCGTTACATTCAGATTGCCCGCTGCTTCCGTGACGAGGATCTCCGCGCAGACCGTCAGCCGGAGTTTACGCAGATTGATATGGAACTTTCCTTTGTGGATGTAGATGACGTTATTGATGTCAATGAAAGATTTCTGGCCTATCTTTTTAAAGAGGTGCTGGATGTGGAGGTACAGCTTCCCATTCAGAGAATTACCTGGCAGGAGGCCATGGACCGTTTCGGTTCCGACAAGCCGGATATGCGTTTCGGAATGGAACTCCATGACGTAAGCGATGTGGTAAGAGACTGCGGATTTGCAGTATTTAAAAATGCTCTGGAAGCCGGCGGAAGTGTCCGCGGCATAAACGCGGAAGGCCAGGGGGCTATGCCGCGGAAGAAGATTGATAAGCTGGTGGAATTTGCAAAAGGCTACGGCGCAAAGGGACTTGCCTATATTGCCATTGCCGAGGACGGCACAAGAAAATCTTCTTTTGCCAAGTTCATGACAGAGGAAGAGATGGATGGACTGGTGAAAGCAATGGACGGAAAAGCAGGGGATCTTCTTCTCTTTGCGGCGGACCGCAATAAGGTGGTCTATGATGTTCTGGGAGCCCTTCGTGTAGAGCTTGCAAAGCAGATGGATCTTCTGGACAAAAATGTATACCGCTTTGTGTGGGTGACAGAATTCCCGCTTCTGGAGTGGAGTGAGGAGGAGAACCGTTATACTGCCATGCATCATCCATTTACGATGATGATGGACGAGGATATTCCGCTCCTTGACACAGATCCGGGAAAGGTTCGCGCAAAGGCTTACGATATTGTGCTGAACGGAAATGAAATCGGCGGAGGAAGCGTCAGAATCCACCAGAATGATATTCAGGAAAAAATGTTTGAGATGCTGGGATTTACAAAGGAAGCTGCCTACGAACAGTTCGGCTTCCTGCTGAACGCCTTCAAATATGGAGTTCCGCCTCACGCCGGACTTGCCTATGGGCTTGACCGTCTGGTTATGCTTATGGCTAAGGTGGACAGCATCCGTGACGTTATTGCCTTCCCTAAGGTGAAGGATGCTTCCTGTCTGATGACGGAATCTCCAAGCAGAGTAAGCGCAGCACAGCTGGAAGAGCTGGGGCTTGCGATCGCTCAGGAAAGCGCCGGGGATGAGAGAGAAGAATAAAAAACAAAGGGTCTGAAGAAACAGGAAACGGGCAGATGCGGAAATAATTACCGCTCTGCCCGTTTTATAAACCTTATTGATTCAGAAGAATTCCGGCATCCGGAAATTGTTAATTTTCATAGTCTTCTTCGTAATAAGAACCTTCATCGCCGGATTCCTCATCATAGCCGTCCTCTTCTTCCTGAGAATCGGAATCACTGGAATCGGATCCTTCTCCGGATACGGGAGTGCTTGTCAATGTGCCGAAAATTCCGGATCCAATGGTGTGACCGTCATCCAGCAGTTTCCATGAGACTCCATCGTTGACCAGAGTGAAAGAAACCTCCGAGCTGGTCGTTGCCGTGTTGTTTTCAATATTTTTGAGAAGCAGCTCAAGGGACTTGTTGTACCTTTTCTGTGAACCGTCAATAACAGCATCCGGGGAGGCAAGATATTCCTCCAGCTCTGCCTGATAAGCCTCCAGAATGGCATTGCTGTCAAAGGTAGTCAGTTCCGCATCTACGGTTGCCTTATAGCTTTGTATATCAGAGCCTGTGATTTTGAAATCAAAATTATTATGAACCTGTTCCACAAGTGCCGCCGCGATGGAACTCTTGGCCGCGTCTGAAGTATTTAAAAGGCTTTCTACGCCCAGATAATTACTCATCTGATCCAGATTCATTGTCTTCAGGGTATTTAAATAGACGGCCAGCGTCTCCTCAGGTGAGAGCAGATCGCTGTCAGACAGATATGTCATAAGACCGCCGACAAGATAATTTTCCAGCTCATGTGTCCGGACGATTTCCCAATCTTCGCTGTCTGTGTCTTTGTTCTGAAGCTCCATGGTACAACTGGTTTCCACAGTATCATACTGTCTGTTCTTTAAAAGTTCATTGAGGATCAGATAACGCTCCTCCAGAGTGTCGGAAGATTCATCTTCCGTATTCTGGGAATCGGCAGCTTTCAAAATGGCATCTTCCAGATGGGAAATGTCAAAATCTTTTGCCAGTGCTTTTGTATCAATGGTAAACAGCTTCAGTTTTGCAGAGGCTGTTTTTCTGTCTTTGTCGACGTTGATGTCAAGAATTTTGTAATCGAAGTCTTTAAAAAAAAGAGAAAAAACTTCTTCTACTTCTTTGGAAAGCTCAGTTCCGTCTGTGACATCCGGAAACAGTTCGTTATAGGAAACATATTTCTGTACTGTATCGGAGTCAAGATTTTTCAGGAGATTCAGCTCATTGGTGATGACCTCTTCCACGCCCGTCTTATCCATGTGGGAACAGCCGATAATCATGGTAACGGCAAGGATAATCATGAGGAAGGGAATCCATACTTTTGCCATCTTCATAAGTTTCTTTCCTTTCCGAAATATTCTTTTCTATTCTACCAGATGTTGGTGAAAAAGTCAAAAAAACGGAAAACAGAGGTGATTTTTTTAAATAAAACGTGAAAAAAATGTGAAAAATACAGGGATTTTCCTCAGGACTTTTCTTTTGAACAGTAATCTGCTATGATAGTAAAATCAGCAGAACCCTTTGTAAGGAGGTTATCAGATATAATGAAGAAACGCATTTTGATCCTTTTGGGTATCGTTATAATCGGGGCGGCTGCAGCCGGCGTTTGCTGGAAACTTGGAGTATTCGGACAAAGCAGCAGCGACGGAGCGGCAGCTTATGTAACTCAGATAAGTGAGCTTACCGGGGATGTGTCAGGTGTTGCCAATCGGTATGCCGGTGTAGTAGAACCTCAGGAGACCGTTGAAATAGAGCTGGAAAGCGGAAGAACTGTCAAGGAGGTCCAGGTGAAAACAGGGGATCAGGTAAAACAGGGACAGCTTCTTTTTGAATATGATCTGAGCAGTATTGAGGAAGACCTGGAGGAAACACAGCTGGAGCTGGACCGTCTGGTGAATGAAGCGGCAAGTCTGACGGAACAGATTGCCACGCTGGAAAAAGAAAAGCAGAATGCTTCCCAGGATTCCCAGCTTTCCTACACGATTGAAATTGAAACAAACCGGATGAATCTGAAAAAAAATGAATATGATCAGAAAAGCAAGCAGGCTGAAATTACGAAACTTCAAAACGCTACCGGAAATACGGAGGTGCGCAGCACCATTGACGGTGTGATTCAGAATATAGACACTTCAAAGCTGACTACAGACGACGGAGACAGCCTGGAAGACGGGATGGATGACTATTCCTCCCTTTCCGGAAGCGACAGCAATGCGTTTATTACGATTCTGAGCACAGGAGCATACAGAATTAAGGGCACTGTGAATGAGATGAATATTGGCAATATCATTGAGGGAGAACCGGTGATTGTGCGTTCCCGTGTGGATGAAAATCAGATCTGGAGAGGAACGATGGGAACTGTGGACCGGGAAAGCGCCAATTCGGATTCCAGCAGCGCAATGTATGGAATGATGACTACCGGTGATTCGCAGACTTCCTCCAGTACATATCCCTTTTATGTAAATCTGGATTCCTCAGACGGACTGATGCTTGGACAGCATGTTTATATTGAACCGGACGAGGGGCAGGAAGACCAGAAAGAGGGTCTTTGGCTCAGTGAATTCTATATAGTGGATGCGGATACGAACAATCCCTACGTATGGGCCGCAGATGATAATAAGAAACTGGAAAAGAGAAGCGTGATTCTCGGACAGTACGATGAGTCCCTGGGAGAATATGAGATTGCCGACGGGCTGGATAAGAACGACTACATTGCCTATCCCACGGATGCTCTGACAGAAGGAATGTCCACCACAACAAACAGCGCTGCTCAGAGTGACGGAGTGGATATGATGCCGGCGGATGACGGCATGACGGATGAGGATATAATGCTGGACGATGCGGGAATGCCGGAAGACGGAATTATCATAGACGATTCAGGGACTGGCGAAGAAATCATCATGGACGGAACAGATTCCGCAGATATTCCCATGGATGACGCAGGAATGCCGGAAGATGGGATTATCATAGATGATTCGGGCTCGGCAGACGAAACAGTCACAGACGACAGCGGCATGGACGATGCCATGATGTTTGATGACTCGGCAATGTCGGACGGCGCAATTCTGGATGATGAGCTGGTACCGGTGGAATAAAATACGGAGGCGTATCATGATTCTTGAACTAAAAGGAATATACAAGGACTATCAGCAGGGAAAGATGACAGTGCCTGTATTAAAAAATGTAAACTTTTCTATGGCAGAGGGAGAATATGTGGCAATCATGGGACCGTCCGGTTCTGGAAAAACAACACTGATGAACATTATCGGATGCCTGGATCAGGCGACAGAGGGAAGTTTTGTCCTGGATGGGCAGGACATCCGTTCCTGTTCAGAAAATACAATGTCAGATATCCGCCTGCATAAAATCGGTTTTGTATTTCAAAGCTTTCATCTGCTTCCGAGGCAGTCAGCCCTGGCAAATGTGGAGATGCCGCTGAACTATGCGAAAGTGCCGAGAAAAGAGAGAAAAGAGAGAGCCCTAAAAGCGCTTGACAGAGTGGGATTGTCTGACCGTGTGGACTTTCGTCCGAACCAGCTTTCCGGAGGCCAGATGCAGAGAGTCGCCATCGCCAGGGCGATTGTAAACAACCCCAAGCTTTTGCTGGCGGATGAGCCTACCGGAGCACTGGACAGCAAATCCGGAGCACAGGTTATGGAGCTTTTTCAAAAGCTCAATGACGAGGGGGTCACCGTCCTGATGATCACTCACGATCCGGAGATTGCGGCACATGCCAAAAGGGTAGTTCTGATCCGGGACGGGGTGCTGACGGAAAAAGAGGTGAATGCATGAGTACAGTGAAAAAAATAATCATCGGTGTTTTGGCGGTGGTGCTTGTTTTCGGCGCGGTGGCCGGCGGAGCAGTATATTTCAGAAATTCTCACCAGGAAACGGTGCCGGTAGTCTCTGTGGAAAGTCTTGCTTCGGATTATTATACGGATGATACCATGCTGGAGGGAAATATTGTTACGAATGTAACGCAGAATATCAATATTGACAAAGATATGATTATCCAGCAGGTATATGTGGAAAAAGGGGATTCTGTCAGCAAAGGGGACGAGCTTATTTCCTTTGATATGACGCTTGTACAGATGGAGCTGAATATTGCGCGTCTGAAACAGCAGCAGCAGGAACAGGATCTGGAAAAGGCAGTGAACCGCCTGAACAGTTTGAAAAACGGCGGCCCTATTGAAGAAACGACAGACGATACGGCTCTGGACACCTACTCCGACACCCTGGATATGGAAGACGATACTATGGATGAAATGGACGATGATGAGCTTGTATCCTTGGATACGCCGGTAAAGGGCAGCTATCTCGCGGCAGTTATGCGGCCGATTTTAGCGGCAGCGGATCTTTTCGGCGATGGGACAGGAGCGGTTTCATCCGGAAATTCACAGGCGGAAGCAGCTGTAGAGGAAACTCCGGCTCCTTCTGCCGGCACAGATATGGGGGAAACTTCAGGAACGCCGGAATCTTCCGGAGAAACGGGAGACGTGTTCTTCAGTGATCAGGAAACACCGGCAGACCAGCAGGGAACCTCCGGCGGAACAGGCGGGGGAGAAATCATTGTGGATTTCGGATCCGGAGAAACAGGGACAGTCACGGAAACGCCTGCCCCCACACCTACGGCGCAGCCGGAACAGACGCCGGCAGGAGAGAATCCCGGGCAGGATATTTCCAGCGGCATTGTAGATGATGTGGAAATTATTGATACCCAGCCCTCAGAGACCGCAGGTGATCTTACGGACGGCGAGCCTGCATTTTACCAGAAACTTGACGGAGATACGGAACCTTTTACCGGAACAGGAACAGAGGAAGATCCTTTTGTATTTCTCTGCAGCTCGGCAAAGGGGAAGGTTGTGGTAACAGGAGCGTTTTTAAATAAGATGGCCGGATTTCTGGAGGACGGAACAAAAGAGTTCGGTGTGAACGGCTACTGGTATCAGCTTGAATTTCACCAAGATGATACGATCACTAATTTTGAGGACCGCAGAGAATCCTGCACAGGATATTATCTGATAGACGGAAGTCTTCTGGAAAATATGGTAAATGAATTCGCGGAAGTGGAGTTTACGCTGGACGGCGCCTCTCAGTATGAAGAAGATTTTTCCTACGATGAAGGCGGAGACTATGGACAGGGAACAGACGGAGATGCTACTTCCTCCATGACCAGAGACGAGGCTATCAAGCAGCAGGAGACAAGAATTGAAAGCCTGAAGCTTGATATACGGGAAAGTGAACTGAACATCGGGAAGCTTGAGAAAAAAGTCCAGAATGAAGTGATATACAGTAAACTGGACGGTGTAGTTGCAAACGTAGGAGACCCTCTGACAGGCACTTCAGACGGAAGTTCTTTTATGAGCGTAAAGAGCAAAGAGGGGTATTATGTAAGCGGAACAGTCAGCGAACTGATGCTGGACCAGGTGAAAGAAGGAACAAAGCTGAACTGCAGCGGGCAGAACGGAACTTTTGAAGCAGAGGTAGTGGATGTATCTGATTATCCGGTGTCCTCGGACAGCTATATGGGAAGCGGAAATCCCAATGTTTCTTATTATACATACAGTGCTTCCATTACAGATAAATCTGTTGAGGTGACGGAGGACGACTGGCTGACGATTACTCTTCAGAACACCCAGGACAATTCAGACGCTCTTGTTCTGGACAGAGCTTTTGTACGTTCGGAAAACGGTGTTAATTATGTATATAAAGATGTAAACGGGGTTCTGGAGAAGCAGATACTGACTGTTGGCGGAAATGTAAACGGAGGCTACAGTGTGCTTATTACCGGCGGCCTTACCAGAGATGATAAAATCGCTTTCCCTTACGGCGATTCAGCCAAAGAAGGAGCAAAAACGAAAGACAGTACTCTGGAAGAATTATATGGATACTAGAAAGGTGGGAATTTTATGCTTGAAAATCTGAGGATATCCATTCAGGGAATCTGGTCGCATAAAATGCGTTCCTTTCTGACGATGCTGGGAATTATTATTGGAATTGCTTCAATTATCGCTATTGTATCAACTATTAAAGGAACAAGCGAGCAGATTAAAGAAGACCTGATCGGCGCCGGAAATAATACGGTGACCATCAGTCTTTACGACGGGGACAGCACCTACGATGCTGAGTACGGAATGAGCAGCAGCGGGGCGCCGCCACTGCTTACGACGGACCAGAAAGAAGATGTTCTGGAGATGGAGCATGTGGAAAATGCGACTTTTTTCCATACCAGGACTTATTCCAGCAGTGTATACTATCAGAATACAAGCTTTCAGGGAGGAACGATTTACGGCATTGACAATAACTACCTGGATACCTGCGGCTACATGATCCAGGCAGGGCGGGGATTCATTCAGGAAGATTATGACGAACTCAGAAAAGTTGCCTTGGTGGACGGAAACGCGGCGGAAAATCTGTTTGCAGGGGAGGATCCTCTTGGAAAAACCATTGAAATAGGCGATGATCCTTTTACCGTAGTCGGCATTGTTCAGCAGAGCGATAACTATCAGCCAAACATCAGTGACATCAATGAATTTTATGAATATTATCAGACAGTGATCGGAACAGTTATGATTCCTGACGCATGCTGGCCCATTGCTTTTCAGTTCGATGAGCCGGAAAATGTGATTATAAAAGCAGATTCTACGGATAATATGAGCAAAGCGGGAAACGACGCTGCTAATATTCTGAACCAGGGAATCAGTGAAGATTCCAACTTCAAATACAGAGCAGACGATGTAATGGAGCGGGTGAGAAGCCTTCAGCAGCTCAGTGAAAGCACCAATCAGCAGCTGATCTGGATTGCCAGTATTTCTCTTCTGGTCGGCGGCATCGGTGTAATGAATATCATGCTTGTGTCCGTGACGGAGAGAACCAGTGAGATCGGTCTGAAAAAAGCCATCGGAGCAAGGAAAAAGGTAATCCTGTTTCAGTTTCTCACGGAGGCTTCCATGCTGACCAGTATAGGCGGAATCATCGGTGTGATCTCGGGAATCGCCCTTTCAAGGGTAGTGGCGGAAGTTTCCGGCGCGCCTACGGCGATCAGTATTCCGGCGATCATCGGTTCGGTCCTGTTTTCCATGATGATCGGACTGATCTTCGGGCTCCTGCCATCGGTGAAAGCAGCGAATCTGAACCCGATCGATGCGCTGAGGAGCGAATAGAAACAGCAGCAACGGATCGGGAAGCGGGCTGGGAGAACCGGGAAAGCCGGATGCACGGCCCGCCTGTGTCAGGACAGAGGAAGCCGCAGAGTGAAGACGGCGCCTCCGCCGGAAGCGTCGGAAACCGTAAGCGTTCCTTTATGGAGCAGCGCGATTTCCCGGGCGATGCACAGTCCCAGTCCGAAATGCTGTTTGTCGTTACGGGAGGCATCGGAACGGTAGAAACGCTGAAATATGGCTTCTTTTTCGGAATCCGGTATGCCGGGACCGTTGTCAGTAACAGAGATGACAGCGGATCCCGGCTCTTTTTTCAGCGAAAGAAGGATCCTTCCATCCTCCGGGACATAACTCATGGCATTATCCAGAAGGACTGCCAAAATCTGTGCAATCTTTCCGGCGTCAACCGTGCAGGGCGGAAGAGGCTCATCGGGAAGAGAGACAGCAAGACGGAATCCCTTTTTCTTTGTCAGATTTTCATATTTTTCGTAGGTTTCCAGCAGCAGAGTGTCAAGCTCGCAGGGAACGGCCTCCAGCTTCCAGGTATGATTGTCCGCACTGGAAAGGGAGAGAAGATCCTGGATCAGACGGGACATGCGGCGGCACTCCCGGAGACTCATTTCAATGAAAGCACCGGCTCTCTCGGGAGACGCCTGGGGAATGGCAGAGAGTCCGGACTGGATGACTGCCAGGGGAGATCGGAGCTCATGGGAGGCTGCCGCGATAAAGGCAGTCTGCTCTTTTCGGCTTTTTTCCAGCGGCCGGATCATTTTTTTTGTAAAAAACCAGGAAAAAACAGTTACCGCGGCAATGGCTCCCAGTACGGCGGCGCCGAAAGCCAGCCGCTGGGTGTTCAGCTGCGCCTGCAGGCTGTCCAGCGGGTAGAGTACAATCATGCTCAGCATTCCACCTGCATGCGGGATCAGGGCAGTGCAGGCATAGTAGCCGGGGAAACGGAAGTCTGCGCTTCTTGTCAGTTTCTGGGCAGAGCTGTAGTTTTCCAGATTCAGTCCGTGGGAATCCCGGGACAGTTCCAGAGCAGTCTGAAAGGCGGCCTCATCCTGCTCCTGTCCGGTAATGCTGTAGAAATAGAGAGGTTCACCGTTGTCCAGAATTTCTATCTGAAGATGATAAGTACTCATCACGTTCTGCAGCCAGCGGTGGGAGATTACCGTCTGTCCCTCCAGCTGCGTGATACAGGAATAGACGTTGTTGAGAAACGTCATATAACTGTTTTCCCGTATGGAAGATTCTGAGATCAGAAGGCAGACCAGAGCCATGACGACCAGGATGGCACTGGTGACCACAGAGGAAAATAAGGTCATCTGTATGTGAAGTTTTCGAAACATGAGGGACTCCTTTCGAATCTGTAAATGATAAAAATATTATAGCACAGTTTTCTCTATGGCATCTCTAAGAAACCGGAATAAATTTCCGCAGGCCTTCGAAGCCGAAAAGAAATACTCTGAAGAAAAACTTATTTTCTTAGAGATTTTTTAAAGAATCGGCTGTTATGATTGGAGAAAATAAAACATGACAGGAGGACAGAAAAAGATGCGGTATCATAAATGGAAACGGAAAGCAGCCCTCGCCGCTGCCGCTTTTGCGGCGTTTTCCGGTCTGGGTTTTGCCGGATGCGGGAATGCTGCACAGACAGACAGCAGCGAAGCGGCGGACAGCGGTGAAAATACAGAAGATGAAGTTATGGGGCGTTATCTGGAGGAGGACGTCACGGTTCCGGAAGACTGTGAGGACATCTGTTCCATGAAGTTTCTGGAGGACGGTACTCTGCGGCTCTGCTATTATGATGAAGATTTTTCCGCCGTATATGCGGATTCGAAAGATCAGGGGCAGACCTGGGGGGAAAAGATTGATTTTCTGGATGTTCTGGGGCTGGACAAAGATACTTACAGCGCAAGTTATCCGGCAGCCGGAAAAAACGGAGGAATCTTTCTGACCGTGTCCAATTCCGAGGAACAGGATGAGGAAAACAACGATTTCGGAACCCGTTTTTATTATATTGATCCGGATGGGAATTTTCAGGAGATGACAGAGATCGGGGGACTGGCAAACGGCGGATATATTACGGAAGCGGAGTTTACGGACCGGAATACCCTGATCGTGAATATTACCGGAAACGGGATGGCAGAGGTGGATCTGTCAGACGGCAGCATCCGCGGAGAATACGAGAAGGGAAATTTTGTAAATTATTTCTGCGTATCCGGCAGCCGGCTGATAGCGGTGACAGACACCCTCCATTACTATGATCTGGAGACAGGAGAACCGCTGGAAGATGCGTCGGCGCTGACGGAGCAGATCACTTCCGATGAAAGCAATCTGAGCCTGACCAGTACAACCACCTATCCGGTGGTGTTTGCGGAAGGAGACGACGGGGACAGCCTGTTTTTTGCAGACGGGGACGGCCTTTATCATTATGCCTTCGGCGGAAGTGTCGTGGAGCAGGTGATTGACGGAAGTCTGAACAGCATCGGTTCTCCGGATACTGCTCTGGTAAGTCTGGAAAGAGATACGGAAGGAAATTTTTATCTCGCCGTCAGTGACAGTATGTCGGGGAAAGGAAAAATCCTGAAATATGTATATTCCGCAGATACGCCTGCCACGCCGGAAACGGAGCTTACCGTCTATTCTCTCCGGGACAATTCCTATATGCGTCAGATCGCGGCTCTGTTCCAGAAAAAATATCCGGATATTTATCTGAACCTGGAAACAGGGATGAGCGAGGAGGACGCTGTGACCAGCTCAGACGCGCTGAAAAATCTGAATACGGAGATCATGGCGGGCAACGGCCCGGATGTCCTGATCCTGGACGGAATTCCCGAGGATACTTATACTGAGAAGGGAATGCTGAAGGATATCAGCGATCTGCTGGACAGGATAGATCAGGAGGATGGAGTCCTGGATAATATCCGCAGCGCTTATCAGCAGGAGGACGGAAGCCAGTATGTAATGCCGGTGAGATTTGCCATTCCGCTGCTGCACGGAAACGCGGAGGACGTACAGTCAGTTACAGACCTGAAGACTCTGGCGGATGCTGTGGAGCGGCATAAGGAAGAATACACCGGAATGTATATGCCGGTTCCTCTGATGAATTACGGTTCCGGTCCTTTTCTGGATGCGCTGGCGGATGTGAACGCTCCGGCCTGGATCAAAGAGGACGGTACTCTGGATGAGACGGCTGTGACAGAATTCCTGGAGCAGGCAAACCGGATCTACCAGGCAGGATCGGCCAGCGTGGAAGAATTCCGGAAGGCTTATGAAGAAGCAGGAATGACTTTCGGCACCATCAGCGACACGGAACGTGGATATCTGAAGGATATTTCCGGGAGCACCCTTTCCGTCCTGAGCGGAAGCAGCACTTTTGCTGCCGGAAGGCTTCAGTCTCCGGAAACGCTGGGATATCTCTACAGTGTGGAACAAAAGGGAGAGAACCTCAGCGACGGGCTGTGGAACGGACAGGCGCAGAACTGCTTCATTCCTGTGCAGACGGTGGGAATCAGCGCCAAAGCTTCCCAGCCGGAAGCTGCGGAGAAGCTGGTGGAATTCATGTTCAGCCAGGAGGGCCAGAAGATCGGAACATCCTCCGGATTCCCGGTAAATGAGACGGTCTATGACAGTGAAGAGTACTGGGCTGTGGGAAATTCCGAAGGCTCTCTGGGAGTGCTGGGATCCGGAAACGCGGACACAGGAGAATATATCGAGCTGAATATCTACCGGGCGGATGACGCAAAGACAGAGGAGATAAAAGAGCTCGGGAAGTCGCTGACTACGGCCTCCAGGACAAATGAAGTCATTCTCAGCGCAGTATCCGATGCGGGAAGCCGTTATCTGGACGGAGAGATCAGTCTGGAAGATGCAGCCCGGGAAGTAATCCGGCAGGTGAACCTGTATCTTTCAGAGTAAAATTGAAAAAACAGTTTCTTTCTCGTACAGTTTGAGAAGGAGTCAGAAAAACGGGGCAGAAAATACAGATTTCTGTCCCGTTTTTCAGATGGTGATTTTTTATTGTAAGACTTCCAGCTGGTAACCGACACCGCGTACGGTTTTCAGCACCAGGGAGCTGCCGACGGTTTTCAGGCGGCGCCGGAGAAAGTGGATGTAGTTGTCCAGGTTCCCTTCCTCCACATCGCTCTCCAGCCCCCAGACCCTCGTGAGGAGAAGAGCGCGGGTGAGAGTCTGGCCCGGATTCCTCAGAAAGACCTCCAGAAGATCTCCTTCTCTGTTGGAAAGTGTGCATTCTCTGCCGTTTCCGGCAAGGCGGCGTGTGTCCGGATCAAAGGAGATATCTCCAAGTTTCAGAACATGAGAGGCGTCATAGGTTCCGGGACGCCGGAGAAGACAGCGGATCCTGGCAAGCAGTTCCTCGAAGGCGAAAGGTTTTACCAAATAATCATCCGCGCCGCAGTTCAGTCCCGTCACCCTGTCGTTCAGCTCGCCCAGAGCCGTAAGAAAAATGACTGGCGTTTTGATCTGGCGGCTTCTTGCCTCCCGCAGAAGCGTAACGCCGTCCATATGAGGGAGCATCCGGTCCAGAATCACCAGATCATGGATGCTTTCCTGCATATAGTATAAGCCCTCTTCTCCATCGTGGCAAACATCTACATCAAACCCCTCCTGCTCCAGCCGGAAGGATACCGTTTCACACAGATCCCGGTCGTCTTCGATCATCAGAATTTTCATGTTGTCTCCGTCCTTTCTCAGTCTGATTCATAATTAAGGATTCCGTATGCCGGCAGGGCATTATGGACGTTGTATCGCGCCCGCCGGACAGATACGGAAACTCCATTCTGTCATCTTATCAGATCATTCTTTAAATATTCTCTAAATCCGGTTTCCCGCCTTCAGATTCCGCAGCGGACTCTTTAAAGATTATACTACATTTTTAGAGATTATATAGAGATTTCTCTGCTACGCTTATTGCAGTTAGCGGACAGGCCTGCTCTGGCGGCGGTTATGGGAAAAGGGGGTGACAGGAATTTTGGCAGAAAAAAAGAGAGAATGGAAAGGTTTCTTATTTCTGATTCCCAGTTTTGCGGGGGTGGGAATTTTCTGGGTGATACCTTTTGCGGATGTGATAAGAAGATCGTTTTTCAGTGCGGTGAGCGGGGAATTCACCGGTTTGAGAAATTACGGAACGATCTTTGAAAATCAGGCGTTCCGGCTTGCCGCAGGCAATACCCTTCGGTTCTTTGCCGTCTGCATTCCTGCGCTTGTGCTTTTGTCTCTTCTGATTGCGGTGCTTCTCACCAGGAGAAAAAAAGGAATGCAGCTGCTGAAAAGTATGTTTCTTCTGCCGATGGCGATTCCGGTGGCTTCGGTGGTACTCCTGTGGAGAGTGCTGTTTGACCGGCAGGGACTTCTGAATCATCTGTTTTCACTTTTGTCTCTGAGCGGAATTGACTGGATGAACACGGACGCATCCTTCGGCGTTCTGGTGATCAGTTATCTCTGGAGAAATCTGGGATATGACGTGGTTCTCTGGGTGGCGGCTCTGGGAGCGGTTCCGGAGTCTCTCTACGATGCGGCAAAGGTGGACGGCGCCGGAGAGTGGAAATGTTTTTTTCATATTACTCTTCCGAACGTGCTTCCGGCATTGTTTACGATTGTTGTGCTTTCTCTTCTGAATGGCTTCAAAGTATTCCGGGAAGCATATCTGGTGGCAGGAGATTACCCCCAGGACAGCATGTATCTGCTGCAGCATCTCTTCAACAACTGGTACAGGGATCTGTCGCTGGACAGAATGGCAGCGGCGGCGGTGGTGACCGGGACGGCCATCCTTCTTTTGATTCTGGCGCTGCAGAAAATGTGGGAACAGGATGGATGAGAGGCCGGAGTCAGAGAAAAGGAGGAAAAGATGAGAAAGGTTATGACGGGAATCTTGATTCTTCTGGCAGGCGCGGCAGTATTTCCCGTACTGTTTCTTGTCTGCGGATCCATGATGGGAGAAACGGAGCTCTCAGCGCTTCTCGCTCCTGTGCTGGGGGAAGCAGGAGGCTTTGCTTCCTGGAAGCTGCTGCCGGAATATCCGACTCTGCGTTCCTATGTGAAGCTGCTCCTGGATTCACCGGAATTTTTCGTGATGTTCTGGAATTCCGTAAAGATTACAGCTTCTGTCCTGGCCGGACAGATCCTTGTGGGAGCCCCGGCAGCCTGGGGATTTGCGAGATACCATTTTCCGGGGAAGAAGATTTTGTTTACTTTGTATATTGCACTGATGATGATGCCCTTTCAGGTGATGATGCTGAGCAATTATCTTGTGCTGAATAGCCTGGGACTTCTGGATACGCTGGCAGGAATTATTCTCCCGGCAGTGTTTTCCACTTTTCCGGTCTTTTTAATGTATCGTTTTTTTCAGGGGATTCCGGAGGCTGTTCTGGAATCGGCAAGACTGGACGGGGCAGGAGATTTTCAGATTTTTGTGCGGATCGGGATACCTCTGGGGTCGCCCGGTATGATTTCCGCCCTGGTGCTGGGATTCCTGGAGAACTGGAATCTTCTGGAGCAGCCCATGGCGTTTTTAAAGACAAAAGAGAAATGGCCGCTGTCCCTGTATCTGCCGAATATCAGCATGGAGCAGGCGGGGGCTGCTTTCGCGGCGTCGGTGCTGGTGCTCCTTCCTTCTGTGCTGGTGTTCCTGGCAGGGCAGGATTATCTGGAGCAGGGAATCGTCTCCACGGCGGTTAAGGAATAGAAGGTGATAAGATGAAACGAGAAAAACTGCTGAAATGGTTTGCAATGTTTTTTTGCGTGATGCTGATATTTACATTTTTGTCCCGTGCGGCGGATTCTGTCAGTGTGGCCCAGGTACAGGCCTCAGCAATGCAGAATCAGATGATTGTTCATCAGGTAACAGGAAACGGGACCATTGAAGGGACCAGCGAAGCGGCGGTCTTTACCCTGGAGGGACAGAAAGTGGAGCAGGTCTATGTGCAGGTGGGAGAATCGGTAAAGGCAGGGCAGGTGCTGCTGAAAATTCTGGATTCTTCCGTACAGGATGCAATAGATCAGAAAAATGACGAAATTCAGGAAAAAGAGCTTGCTCTGAGTGATCTGGAAAGCCAGCAGGAGATTGACAGCCAGAAAAAATCCTACGAGACCATACGCGCGCAGCAGGATCTGGATACAGCAGTCGGCAATGGAGATATTAATATTGCCAATGCGCAGAACGAATTGAATATTGCCCGCCAGAAGCTGGAAGACTATCGGAACCAGAAGGCCGCGGCAGCCAAGGCTGCCGAAGAAGAAAAAAAACGGCAGGAGGCGGAGTTTACCGATTCCCCGGATTTCAGTGACGGATCCGGGCAGGGGACGGACGACGGGACGTCCGGCGCTTCTGACCCGTATCAGGACAGTTCCACGGAACAGGCACTGGAGGATGATGTGAGGGCAAAGCAGGAAGCTTTAAATCAGGTGATCATGAGCAGGAATCAGGAAGTAACCGCTGCGGACAGGGCAGTACAGGATGCGGCGATTCCCTCCGCCCAGGACAGTACGGATCAGAATCTGGAGCGGCAGCTGGAGAATCTGAGGGAGGAGCTGACGGAACTTCAGACACTTCAGCAGAATAACGGGGAAGTCAAAGCGCCTTCCGACGGCGTGGTGAAATCCCTTTCCGTTCAGACCGGCGGACAGACTACCCAGGATGCGGCGGCTGTTCTTTATGAGCTTTCCGGAGGGATGAAAATGACAGGCAGCGTGGGGACGGAGGATCTGGAATATGTAAAGACAGGAGCGAAGGTTTCTGTTCAGGGACTGAGCGGCGATAAGACAGAAGACGCGCAGATCCAGTCTGTTCAGGAAGACGCTGCCAATCCGGGAAGCTATCTGGTCACTGTTCCTGTAAGCGGAGAAAATTTTGCTGTTGGAGAAAGTGTGGAATTTACAGTTACAGAAGAGAAGGGCCCATATACAAGCTGTGTGCCGCTTTCTGCGATTTACGGACAGGAGGGGCAGCAGTATGTTTTTGTCCTGGATACGAAATCTTCTGTGCTGGGTGAGGTTCAGGTGGCAAGAAAAGTGGACGTAGCTGTGGAAGAGAAAAATGAGACGCAGGCGGCGCTGCGTACAGGCGCTCTGTCCGCAGACCAGAAAGTGATTACGGCCTCGGACAGAGAGCTCGAGGATGGCAGCCGGGTGCGGCTGCAGGAATCTTGATCCGCATTATTCAGACGTTTCGCGTCCGTTTTGCCAAACGTCTGATATTTGGACTGCTTGTTCTGATCTGCTATGCAGAGAGCCTTCTGTCATATAAAAATATACAGGAAGAACAATCCATATCAATATTTTTGTCTGCCGCCTACCCGGATCAGGAGCAAATGGAATCAATTCTTGATATGGATCAGGATGCAGAGGAAAAGATTTCAGCGTGTTTTTACTGGGACGGAGGAATTACAGATCTGTATGACCAGCAGTATGGAAGAAGCGCCAGCGCTCTTCTGGGAGGACTGTACGGGGAAGCGTCTCTTTACGACCAGAGACTGAACGGTTTTGCCCAGGATGACAAGAAGGGCTGTGTGATAGACGAAAGAACAGCGGAGGAGCTTTTCGGAACGAGGCAGGCGGAAGGCAGTATACTGAGTCTTCAGGGGCAGGAGTACGTGGTGAGAATGGTGCTGCCGTGGAAACAGCAGATCATTTTGATACGCCCCGATCAGGCGGAGAATGTGGGAACGAGACTGTTTCTGGAAGAAACAAAAGAAAGCAGGGAAGCAACTGTGCGCCAGTTTATGCTAAGCTGCGGTCTTACGGGAACGGTGGTGCAGGGAGACTTCCTGAAAACGGCAGCCGGAGCCGGACTGATGCTCTGTCCGGCGGTTTTTCTTCTTTTTTTGCTTCGGAGAGCGCTGTCAGAACGAAAAGGACATACGGAAAAAGAAGCCGGCTACTGGATGTGGTCAGCGGCTGTGCTCCTTCTGATTGCAGCCGCGGTCTTCTTTTTCGGAAGCAAAATAGAAATCCCCCGGGACTGGATTCCGGGACAGTGGTCGGATTTTACTTTCTGGCAGGAAAAAATCCAGACACTCCGTCAGGAAATCAGAATGTATCTGATGCTTCCGAAAACGGTTCTGCAGACAGAGAATATTCTGCTGTGCTTTCAGTCTGCTGTGTTTTCTCTGGGTGCGGTTTTTCTTTCCATTTTCTGGAAGAGAGTTTGATTTTTCCAATTGTGATGCCGCAAAAAATGTGCTACACTATACTAAGCATGTATTTTTCACAGCTGTTTTGCAGAAGTTGTCTGTGAGGACAGCAGCTGAACAGAAAACGACTTCAGAAGAAAAAATAATAAGGAGAATGAAGTATGGGAAAAATTGCGATTGTGACGGACAGCAACAGCGGCATCACACAGGATCAGGGACGGGAACTTGGAGTTTATGTCCTTCCCATGCCCTTTTATATTAATGACGTAATGTACCTTGAGGGAATCACGCTTACTCAGGAAGAATTTTACAGGCGCCTGCAGCAGGACGAGCCCATCTCCACATCTCAGCCAAGCCCGGCGGAGGTCTGCGGTCTGTGGGATAATCTTTTAAAAGAATATGATGAAGTAGTGCATATCCCCATGTCCAGCGGTCTGAGCGCATCCTGTGAAACAGCCATGGGGCTTGCGCGAAATTACGACGGAAAGGTTCAGGTAGTGGATAATCAGCGCATTTCCGTAACCCAGAGACAATCGGTTCTTGATGCCGTGAATCTGGCGAAGGCCGGAAGAACGGCAGCAGAAATTAAAAAGGTGCTGGAGGATGAAAAAATGGAATCCAGCATTTACATTACTCTGGAAACGTTGAAATACCTGAAAAAGGGAGGAAGGATCACCCCGGCGGCGGCAGCGATCGGCACGGTGCTGAATCTTAAGCCGGTTCTTCAGATTCAGGGAGAAAAACTGGATGCCTACGCCAAGGTAAGAGGCAAGAAGCAGGCGAAGCGTGTTATGATCAAGGCAGTGCAGGAAGATCTGGAAAAGCGCTTTGCGAAATATGTAAAATCAGGTGAAATGTGTCTGGCTATGGCTTATACAGGGAATCTGGAGGAGGCAGAGGAATTTAAAAAGGAAGTCCAGCAGGCCTTTCCCGGCTATGATATTCACATGGATCCCCTGTCACTGAGCGTTGCATGTCACATCGGACATGGGGCGCTGGCAGTTACCTGCGCAAAAAAAGTCACGGTCTGAGAACCGGAAAGAATATGATATGAGGAGTTTAGTAGAGTATGAAAAAACTGATGGAAATTATGGCAGAGGAATTATCCTCTGCCTTTGAAAAGGCCGGATACCGCCCGGAATATGGAAAGGTAACGGTATCCAATCGTCCGGATCTCTGCGAGTTTCAGTGCAACGGGGCTATGGCAGGGGCAAAGGAATACAAAAAGGCTCCGTTTATGATTGCGGAGGATGTGGTGGCATATCTGAAGGACAGCCCTGTCTTTTCAAAAGCTGAGGTGGTAAAGCCGGGTTTTATCAACCTGGATGTAAAGGGCGAATTCCTTGCAGATTACATGAACCGGATGGGAGGAGACGAGAAGTTTTCTGTAAACCAGGCTGAGCAGCCCAGGACAATTATTATTGACTATGGCGGACCAAATGTGGCAAAGCCTCTTCATGTGGGGCATCTTCGCTCTGCGATTATTGGAGAAAGCATCAAGCGTATCGGAAGATATGTGGGACACAAGGTGATTGGAGACGTGCATCTGGGTGACTGGGGGCTGCAGATGGGGCTGATCATTACAGAGCTGAAACACCGGAAACCGGAACTGGTGTATTTTGACGACAGCTTTCAGGGGGAATATCCTTCCGAGGCGCCTTTTACCATCGGGGAGCTGGAAGAAATTTATCCATGCGCCAGCGCAAAATCAAAAGAAGATGAAGAATACCGGAACGAAGCCCTTGAGGCAACCCATCTTCTTCAGCAGGGCAAACCGGGATATATGGCGCTCTGGAACCATATTATGCAGGTTTCCGTTGCAGACCTGAAGAGAAATTATGACAAACTGAACGTTTCTTTTGACCTGTGGAAAAAAGAATCTGACGCGCAGCCTTATATTCCGGATATGGTGCAGGCCATGAAAGACCAGGGGTATGCTTATGAGGATCAGGGCGCGCTGGTGGTTGACGTAAAAGAAGAATCAGATACCAAGGAAATTCCCCCGTGTATGATTCTGAAGTCAGACGGCGCATCACTGTATACAACAACGGATCTTGCGACTATTGTAGAGCGTATGAAACTTTACCATCCGGATGAGATTCTCTATGTGGTGGACAAGCGCCAGGAGCTTCATTTCATTCAGGTATTCCGCTGTGCGAGAAAGACCGGACTGGTGGAAAAAGATACAAAACTTTCTTTTCTGGGATTCGGAACCATGAATGGGAAAGACGGAAAGCCTTTCAAAACAAGAGAAGGCGGGGTTATGCGTCTGGAAACTCTGATAGCGGACATTGATGAGGAAATGTACCACAAGATTGTGGAGAACAGAAGCGTGAGAGACAAGGATGCCCGGGAAACCGCAGAGATTGTAGGGCTTTCCGCTATCAAATACGGCGATCTCTCCAATCAGGCTACCAAGGACTATGTTTTTGATATTGACCGCTTCACCTCTTTTGAGGGAAACACAGGGCCATATATCCTTTATACGATTGTCCGGATTAAATCTATCCTGAACAGGTATGCCCAGGAAGGGGGAACCATGGAAGACGGGGAAATCCTTCCGGCAGTGAACAGCAGTGAGAAAAATCTTATGCTGGAGCTGACAAAATTCGGAAGCACGGTGGAAACTGCTTTTGAGGAAAAGGCGCCGCACAAAATCTGCGCTTATATTTATGAAGTATCCAACGCCTTCAACAGTTTTTATCATGAAACCAAAATTCTCAGCGAGGAGAATCCGGAACAGAAGAAGTCTTTCCTGAAGCTTCTGGCTCTGACAAAAAGGATTCTGGAAACGGCCATCGATCTTCTTGGCTTTTCCGCACCGGAGAGAATGTAAAACATGCAGGAATATCAGGGCAGTGCATTTGAGCGCTGCCCTGTTGCAATTCCGGAAATAAATTAAGAAAAAGTTTAGAAATAGAAAGAACAAATTGTGCTATAATAAGGCCAGAATTCATTCACGCCGGAGTTCTCCGGAACATTTCCCATACATTTTATTTACATTTACAAATCAGAATCCTCAGAGAGCGCACGGGAGGGGTTTTTATCAGTTTAAACGGAATTATCTTAAAAGGCCGCTACTGCATTGTAAACAAGCTTGGAAAAGGCGGGGAGGGGACGCTTTACCTGGCCCGGGATCTGGAACTGGGCATGTACAGAGCTGTGAAAGAGCTTCCATTGTCGAAAAAGAGAGAGGCGAAGCTTCTGAGACTGCTGGATCATCCTTTCCTTCCAGGCATGATTGACTATGCGGAACGGGAAGAGAAATGCTATCTTGTAATGGAATATATTCAGGGAAAGTCCCTGGGGGAACTGCTGGAGGAAGGCAGAAATTTTGAGCCTGCGGAGATAGTCAGGATTGGTATACGGATTCTTCAGATATTTTCCTATCTTCATTCCAGAAAGCCGGCCGTCTATTACGGGGATCTGAAACCGGAAAACCTGATGCTCACAGAGGAAGGCGAGCTGTACCTTGTGGACTTTGGAAGCGCTGTTTTTGGATATGAAAGACAGCAGTACGGCTGCCTGGGTACGAGAGGCTATGCGGCTCCGGAACAGTATTGTGGGAAAATCAGCGCTGTCAGTGATATATATGCGCTGGGAAAGACGCTGGAGGTTCTCTGCGGAAAGAAAAAAATAAAGTATTTTTTCCTTTACCCCGGATTGGGCCTGTTTATCAGGAAGTGCTGCCATGGACGGGAAATGAAAAGATGGAATACAGCGGAGGAAGCTGAGGTGGCGCTTTCTGCAGTACGTCCGTTTTCCTTCAGGCGGAGAGACATTCTGTTTCCGGCAGCGGTATTTTTTCTTCTTCTTTTTCTTGTTTCAGGAAGAGCCGGAGAAGATAAGGAAAATCTGCCGGCCTTTGAGGCTGCCCTGTCTCCGGTAACGGCGTGGTACTATTCAATGCCTTACAGAAGCGGGGGATCTGAGTTAAGAGCGGAAATTTCCTCTCTGATCGAGAGAGCTCTTCAAAGAATGGCAAAACGATATAAGGATAACGAAGCGCAGATTCTGCTTCTGCTGGCGGGAAACAGTGAGCTTCAGGGCAGCGGAGCAAAGGCGGAAATGTATTACAGTGAACTTCAGAAAGAGGGGGATGCGGTTCCTGCTTATGGACTATTTTTAATCCGACAGGAACGGGATGAAGAGAGCAGGGAACTTTATGAAAGATGGAAGCAGGAGAACTGCTTTAAGGATTCGCCCTCTTTTGTGAAGGATATGTGGAAGAAGGCGCTGGATGACGCAGAAGGGGAGGCGAAAAAGTGAAAATCCGGGAGATGCTGCTTTCAGGAATATGCCTGCTGGCTGTGGAACTGGGAGGATTTGAGGTTTACGTGGAACCGGGGGCGAAGATGGATGTGCCCCCAGAATGGGAACAGAATATCACACCGGACGGTGACGAAGACTTTTCGGACAGCAGTGCTGAAACGGAAAACGGAAACGCCGGAGGAGAACAGCTTGGGGAAACAGCTTCAGCTCAATCCGGAAGCAGTGGAACTTCCGGAGAATGGGGCGGATCCGATCAGGGAAATCTTAATGAAAGGGAGGAGTTTGGCGATAACTGGACGGATTCCGGAGGGAGCGGGAAGAATACTCTTGGCAGCGAAGCGGCGGAAACAGTGGGAATTCCTTCCGTAGGACAGGAGCAGAATTACGAAAACAGTCAAACAAACAGCAGCGGAGATTTCGAAGAAAAAAGTCCGGATATCCGGACAGGATATGAAGAGAATGCAGCATTGCAGGAAACGGAAGAAGACCAAACAGAAAACAAAGCACCTTCGGCAATGCCGGTTTCTCCGCAGCCTTCCGGATATGTTCTTCCCAGCCCTGCGGTAACCGGATTTTTGCCGGAGACTGACTGGTCTGCCAGGGAAGAAGCCCCCGGAAACTTACTGGAGGTTCAGTACTGGAGCGGCAGACTGAAAAAAACATCCAGGCCGCGTCTGCTCCTCAGACAAAAAGGCACCATGGAGATTCTGTCATTTCGCGTTAATGGAAAGGAACAGAAATGGCGCTGGCATGGAAGCGGGATCGCAGCGGCGGAGGAAGCGGAAGCGGGGAGCCTGGTGGAACTGGCTGTGTTCACCGATTATTCATGGACGTTATCCGCAAACCGTGTTATACTATGCAGTAATACGGAGGTTTCTCATTAAGAAAGACGCAGATTTAAGTCTGCGCAGAGGCGCTCCGCCGCTGGAGAAATATCCGGAAAGTATAGAACAGCCGGAGGAATGTATGTATAAAGCGATTTTATTTGACCTGGACGGAACCCTGACAGAGTCGGGGGAGGGAATAACGAAATCCGTACAGTATGCCCTTGAAAAAATAGGAAAGCCTGAAGAAGATCTGGAAAAATTAAAAGTATTTGTCGGCCCTCCTCTTCTGGAACAATTTATGAAATATGCGGATCTGGACCGTGACACAGCACGCCAGGCGGTAGTATATTACAGAGAGCGGTACGCCGAAGTGGGGATTTATGAAAATCAGGTATATGCGGGAGTGGAAAAAATGCTGAAGACTCTGAAAAACAGAGGATACCGTCTTGCAGTGGCATCTTCCAAACCGGAGTATTTTGTGACGAAGGTGCTGGACTATTTTCACCTTACGGACTGTTTTGATCAGATTGTCGGCAGTGAGATGAACGGGGCCCGCACAAGCAAGGCGGAGGTAATAGAAGAAACTCTGAAGAGACTGGGACTTTCTGCTCATCGGCAGGAAGCGGTGATGATCGGAGACAGGGAACATGATATTCTGGGCGCCAGGGCCTGCGGTCTGGAATGTGTAGCTGTATCTTATGGATACGGGACAGCGGAAGAGCTGCAGAAAGCGGAGCCGCTGAAAATCGTGGATTCTGCAGACGGCATTCTGGATTTTTTCGCCTGACCCCTCTGCGCAGACAGTCTGTGCCAAGACGGGTGTGGAGGGTGTGCTATCCATGCGGGATTCATTTTCTCATCAGCCAGATTGTCGCCTGGGCAGCTGTTAATATTCTGCTGTATTCAGGAGGGGACGTTCAGGATTATCAAAGCCTTGTTGTTATGCTGACAGGAATTACAGGACTTCTTATAATGATTCCCTGCACCTGTTTATACCGAAGTGACAGGAGGGCGCGTATTTCAGGAGGACTGCTTTCGGAAAAAAGACAGAAGCATCTTAATTTTGGAGAAGGGATCCTGATTTTCTGCATGGGAATTGGATTTTCCCAGTTTGCAAATATTCTGGTGGGACTGTTTCAGAATCTGCTGCATTATCAGCAGTATCAGGAGACTATGGATCAGATTACTCTGGGAAAGAGTCTTCTGACGCTGATTTTCTGGATGGGAATTATTGCGCCTCTGGCAGAAGAAATTGTGTTCCGCTGGCTGATTTATCTGAGACTTCGGGATTACATGAAGATGGGGGCGGCAATTGTGATATCAGCCGCGTTTTTCGGGATTTATCATATGAATCTTGTCCAGGCGGTTTATGCCGGGATCCTGGGAGCAGTATTTGCTTACTTTCTGGAACTTACGGGAAGCATCTGGGCCAGTGTTCTTCTTCATATGGGCAGTAATATCTGGTCCCTGGTATTTACAGAGGCCGCGCCGTGGCTTTTGGAAAAATATCCTGCCTGGATCCTGGTCATCTACGCTGTGCTTTTGTGTACAGTCATTGCAGGAACCGCATATTTTCAGAGAAAACAAGAACATTCCTGAACAGGGAATAAGAAAAGGAAACAAAATATGGGGAAAATGGTAAGACTGGACAAATTCCTGGCAGATGCGGGGAAGGGAACCAGAAGTGAAGTAAAAAAATATATACAAAAGGGGCAGGTGTCAGTAAACGGCAGAACAGTAAAAAGTCCTGACCAAAAGATCGCCCCGGAGAAGGACCGTGTTTCTCTGAAAGGGGAATGTGTCCTTGCGGAGCCTGAGTTTGTCTATTACCTTCTTCACAAACCTGCAGGCTGCGTCAGTGCCACGGAGGACAGAAAAGAAAAAACAGTTATGGCCTATGTGCCGTCAGACCGAAAGGGGCTGTTTCCGGTAGGACGTCTGGACAAAGATACAGAGGGACTGCTTCTGATTACTAATGACGGAATGCTGGCACATGAACTCCTCTCTCCTGCAAAGCATGTACAAAAGACATATTTTGTAAGAACCCGGGGGATAGTCACTGAAGCGGACAGGTGCAGTCTGGAGCAGGGGGTAGATATCGGAGAAGAGAAAAAGACGCTGCCGGCCAAAGCAGTGATTCTGAAAAGTGTCTCCTCAAAAAACGATCCGCTCTCCGAAGGCGCTGCAGATTCCGGTATGGAAAGGGAGGACGGTGAAAAACTTCCGGAAACCTATACAGAACTTCTTCTGACAATCTGCGAGGGAAAATTCCATCAGATAAAAAGAATGATGGAGGCAGTAGGAAAGCCCGTAATGTATTTGAAACGAATTTCCATGGGACCTCTCAGCCTGCCCGCCGATCTGCCGAAGGGAGCCTGCCGCCCTCTGACAGAAAAAGAACTGGAAGATCTGAAGCAGGCTGGAAAGAACATTATAAAGCAGTAAAGTACTCCGGCTGTATGCGGAAACAGAAAAGATTTGTTAAAATTCAGGAAAATACAGGTATAAAACAGAAAAACCCTCTTTACACAGAGGGTTTTTCTATGCTATAATTCAGAAGTTGCAGGCCGGGAAATATAATCGCCCGGCATAATAAACACGTGCAGAGATTCTTATGGAAGGTGCCTGTCCGATGTGTCAGGTCCGGATAGAACATGATCTGTGCGGAAGAATCTAACCAAAAAGGAGACAGAAACATGAGTGTAATTTCAATGAAACAGCTTTTGGAAGCAGGTGTTCATTTCGGACATCAGACAAGAAGATGGAACCCCAAAATGGCTCCGTACATCTACACAGAGAGAAACGGCATCTATATTATCGACCTTCAGCAGTCTGTAGGAATGGTTGACGATGCGTACAACGCAATCGCAGACATCATTGCCAACGGCGGAAACATCCTTTTCGTAGGAACAAAGAAACAGGCGCAGGATGCGATCAAGACAGAGGCTGAGCGCTGCGGACAGTTCTACGTAAACGAGAGATGGCTGGGCGGTATGCTGACAAACTTCAAGACAATCCAGAGCCGTATTGCAAGACTGAAAGAAATCGAAGCAATGGAAGCTGACGGAACATTTGAAGTGCTTCCGAAGAAAGAAGTTATTGAATTAAGAAAAGAGCTTTCAAAACTGCAGAAGAACCTTGGCGGAATCAAAGAAATGAAGCGCCTTCCGGATGCAATCTTTGTTGTTGACCCGAAGAAAGAAAGAATCTGTGTGCAGGAAGCTCATACATTAGGCATTCCGCTGATCGGTATCTGCGATACTAACTGCGATCCGGAAGAGCTGGATTATGTAATTCCCGGAAACGATGATGCGATCCGTGCCGTAAAACTGATCGTTTCCAAGATGGCAGACGCTGTTATCGAGGCAAATCAGGGCAATGCGGAAGAAGATGGCGAAATCGAAGCAGAATCCGAAGAGTTTGCTGAAGAAGCAGCAGCAGAGGAAGAATAATTAATTCGATCATTCAGGAGGAAAATAGAAATGGCTATTACAGCAGCACAGGTAAAAGAGTTAAGAGAAATGACCGGCGCCGGCATGATGGACTGTAAGAAAGCTCTTACAGCAACAGACGGCGATATGGATAAAGCAGTCGAGTTCCTTCGTGAGAAAGGTCTTGCAACTGCTCAGAAGAAAGCAAGCCGTGTGGCAGCAGAAGGTCTTTGCAAGACTCTGGTTGCAGAGGACGCAAAGAGCGCAGTTGTTGTTGAAGTAAACGCAGAGACAGACTTTGTTGCAAAGAATGAAAAATTCCAGAGCTATGTAGCTGATGTTGCAGCACAGGCGCTTACAACAACAGCGGCAGATGTGGATGCGTTCCTTGCTGAGCCATGGGCTCTTGACACAACCAAGACTGTGAACGAAGCTCTTGCAGCTCAGATTGCAGTTATCGGCGAAAACATGAATATCAGAAGATTCGCTCAGATGAAAGAGGAGAACGGATTTATTGCTTCTTACACACATATGGGCGGAAAAATCGGTGTTCTGGTTGACGTAGAGACAGATGTTGTAAATGACGAAATCAAGGAAATGGCAAAGAATGTCGCAATGCAGATTGCAGCTCTGAAACCGCAGTATACAAGCGACAGTGAAGTTGACGAAAACTACATTGCACATGAAAAAGAAATTCTGATGGCTCAGATCATGAATGATCCTAAAGAATCCAAGAAACCGGAAAAGGTAATTCAGGGAATTATTACTGGACGTATCAAAAAAGAGCTGAAGGAAATCTGCCTGCTTGATCAGGTTTATGTAAAAGCAGAGGACGGAAAACAGTCTGTTGGCAATTACGTGGCTCAGGTTGCAAAAGCAAACGGAGCAAACGTTACAATCAAAGGCTTCACTCGTTATGAGACAGGCGAAGGTATCCAGAAGAGAGAAGAGAACTTCGCTGAGGAAGTTGCAAAACAGATGGGAATGTAATTTCCTGAAAGAAAAGGTGCTTAAAGCCCTTGAAAATCCCGTGAGACGGGCGTTTTCAAGGGCTTTTTTTCGTTCCGGAGTGAATTCGTAAAGTATCATAAATTACCGTATTTTACGGATGAATTTGGGGGATTTTTGGGGGAAGAGTTGGGGGAAGGCTATCCCCCAAATGCCATGTGAAACTTCGTAAGCGTCAAATAAGAACGTGTAGCGAAATTTTTAGAGTCTTAGGGTTAGAGTTTTTTGACGTTGCTCCAAAAACTTTAAATCCAGAAGAAGGGAGAGAACTCATGGACATTTCTTCTTTAACCCCTGATAAGCAGGTAAAACTTCAATACTGGTTGGATGTGATCCGGCAATGCAGAGCCTCTGGGCTGACGAATCAGGCATGGTGTGAACAGCATAACATTTCTTTAAAAAGTTATTACTACTGGATTGCAAAAATCCGAAAGCTCGCCCTGGAGGATCTGCCCCGTAAGAGCTACGGAGTTCATCCACCCGCAGACCAGACTACGCTTTTGTCGTATCCGGCCTCTGAGTTTGCAGAAATATCTCTTCCCGTGAAACATACTGGCCGTTCGGATCCTGCAGCGGTACTCCATATCGGAACCATAACGGTTGAAATTTTTGCAGATACTTCCTGCGAGCTGCTGGCTGCGATCCTGAAAGCGGTGCAGTCATGCTAGGGGACATCTCCCATGTGGAGAAAATCTATATCCGATGTGGCTACACCGATATGAGAAAGCAGCTGAATGGGCTACTTGATATCATCCAGTATAACTTCAAACTGGACCCGTACAGCAACTCCTTATTCCTGTTCTGCGGAAAGCGGGCTGACCGGATCAAAGCGGTCCATTATGAAGGGGATGGCTTCTGCCTTTTATATAAACGGTACGAAAACGGGCGTCTCCAATGGCC
Source organism: Candidatus Blautia excrementipullorum (assembly GCA_019118645.1). Classification (GTDB taxonomy): domain Bacteria; phylum Bacillota; class Clostridia; order Lachnospirales; family Lachnospiraceae; genus Blautia_A; species Blautia_A excrementipullorum. Next base: position 33,845 of record DWYN01000124.1, read on the forward strand.
GCGGACCGGAGAAGAAGCAAAACAGATATCGGAACAGCAGCTTCGCTGGCTTCTGGAAGGGTTGAATCCGGAACAGCCAAAAGCTGTTCAAAAATGGCTTCCGCAAAAGTCAAAGAAACTCTGAAAATCCTTAAAAATGCTGGGAAACCTGACCGTTTTATGGTATCATAAAAGTATCGAAACGGAAGGATGTTCAGGTCATGCCAAATGCGGAACAGGAGTACAAAGATCATATCGAAGAACTGGAACAGCAGATCCGGCTCCTGAAAGAGCAGGTTGATTTCCTGACCCGAAAACTTTATGGAACAAAATCTGAGAAGACATCTACTCTCGAAATAGAGGGGCAGATGTCTCTTTTTGATGAGATC
>DWYN01000125.1 GCA_019118645.1 Candidatus Blautia excrementipullorum
CTATTTACCGACACCGTAGGAATGACAATCCATGATTATGTGCAACGCCGACAGCTTACAGAGGCGGCAAAGCTCCTGGCCTTTTCGAATAGACCTATTATTGAGATTGCTTTTACCTGTGGGTATGAGAGCCAGCAGTCTTTTTCGTTGGCTTTTAAAGCTATGTATAAATCACCACCCGCAGAGTACCGTGAAAAACGGAGTTTTTACCCTTTGCAATTACGCTTTACATTACATCGGAAAACGGCAGCTATGGAATTTACAATGCAGGACATTCGTTTAGCCAAAAGGGAAGATATTTCCGATTGGATGAACTTAATGCGGCTCGTGATTGATGGGTATCCTGTGATGGATGAAGTTGATTACTTAGCCAAGTTGGAAGAAAGTATTGGCGAAAAACAGGCGCTTGTGCTGAAAGATGGGAATGTTCTCATTGGAGCGATGGCATTTACCTATTCTCCAGGCAGTATAGAATTTCTTGGGGTGCATCCACAATACCGTAATCGTGGACTTCAAAGATTATTCTTGGATGCTTTGTTGGAAATATATCTGCCGGGGCAAGAAATAAGCACAACAACTTATCGGGAGCAAGACAAAGCAGATACAGGTCATCGGGATATGTTATTACAACTTGGCTTTGTCGAAAAAGAATTGCTGACAGAGTTTGGCTACCCAACGCAACGCTTTGTGCTTCCTCCTAAAAAACAGGAGGATATGTAAAATGGATGACACACAGTGCACCGGCTGGCAGAAAAGAATACTTCTTTTCTTGACCAGTCAATGTATTACACTCTTTGGCTCTACGCTTGTTCAGATGGCGCTTGTTTGGTATGCGACCATGCAAACATCCAGCGGGGCGTGGGTTGCCGCATTTACAGTCTGTTCCTATCTGCCGCAATTTCTCATTTCGTTTGTAGGCGGTGTATGGGCAGACCGATACCATAGGAAAAAATTGATTATAGGCGCGGATATGCTGATTGCATTTGCCACTTTCATAATGGTATTGGCAATTCCGCATATTTCATCAGAGCCAACTCTGCTTGGCGGTCTGCTTGTTATGTCGGTCATTCGATCTTTAGGAGAAGGAATACAAACTCCAGCGGTCAATGCTGTTATTCCACAGCTCGTCCCGGAAGATCAGCTTATGCGGTACAACGGCATCAATGCAACAATGCAGTCTATTGTCAATTTTGCGGCTCCGGCGGCAGGTGCGGTTTTTGCAATCAGCACATTGAGAACGATGTTTATGATAGACATTGTAACAGCGATCTTAGGAACGGGCCTATTGTCCTGCTTGGCACTTCCGAAACAGAATACTTCCGTTGAAAAAGCAAGTGTCTTTTCTGACATGAAAATTGGCATCAAATATGCTTTTTCAGACAGGCTGATTGGAAAACTTTTAATCATTTATGGACTATTCACTTTCTTTTGTGTTCCAGCAGGTTATCTGGCAGGACTTCTTGTTCGGCGGGTATTTGGTGATACTTACTGGTATCTTACTGCTGTGGAAGTAGTCGGGTTTGCGGGCATGATGATAGGCGGAGTTATTATGAGTACTTGGGGAGGGTTTAAGAGCCGAGGAAAAACTTTATCAGTCGGACTTTTGGCTTTTGGTTCCTTTGCAATCGGAATGGGCATCTCACGGAATTTTATTCTCTATCTTGGTTTGATGGTATTTTACGGAGCTGCATTGACAATGGTGCAAACAGCAATTACCACTATGCTGCAAGAGAAAACAGACGCATCTATGCAAGGGTGTGTCTTTGGACTGCTCGGGACAATGTACTCCGGCTTTTTGCCGATAGGTATGGCTATATTTGGCCCATTGTCTGATATTCTTCCCTTGCGGTGGATTATGATTGGATCGGGCATTGCACTCATCATAATTGCAGGTATAACTTATTTTAACCGGGAACTCAAATTGCAAAAGTGAAAATACAATAATTTGATGAAAAGCAAGGCAGGCCCGCGGGTGACCAAAACAGATATGCAAACCCTGAATGAATACATCAAGCCTATTATTCATGATGGGCTGAATGTCCACGGGCTTGAGAACCTAAATGCCTACCTCTATGGCGATGAGATGGCCGCGATGCAAAATTACCCTTCAGATGATGATTTGAGCCGGTTGCAGGAAATCATGTTTCGTCATTTGCACCTTTTTCCGATACAAAAGTGCTTAAGTTGAAAGAAAAATACAAATCGGAGGTTTTGAAACGCTGGGGAGATACAGAAAGTTTCAAAGAATATGAAGCAGCATTTCTGTCGCAGCCCCAAAAAGATCAACGAAATCAGTTAGAAAGATTTCTTTCTGTGTCTAAGGATACCTTTGAGAAATTAGCTCTATTTCAGAACCAACCTCCTGCCTGTAAAGAAGTGCAACAAATCGTAAAAGAGTGGCAGCAGTATATTTCGGAATTTTTTTATAAATGTGATAACCAAATTTTGCTCTACTTGGGGCAACTCTATATCAGTGATGAACGCTTTTCCAATCTAAAATAATTCCCTTACATGCTTTCAATACAAAAATTAAAGAAGGTTCGTATTTATGGGTAATTTTATATTCTAACGAATGTAGGATGGCGGTAGGACTTTTGCATTAGCTTCCAGGACGTACCGGCACAGAGCAGGGCTGTACAACATTTTGATGCAGCTTTTTTCTGTGGTATGCGTTTATTTCCGTTCTATAAAATGTACCAGAGGAGAGAAATGCCTGAAAGAGCAAAAGCTTTTGCAAAGATGACCGATCTCCTCAACTTATGTATAGAGCAGACGATTTGGGCCGGATGAACGGTTTTGTGCGAGGTCTTCTGTTGACAAAATATAGGTAATATATTACATTTATTAAAAAATAATATATTACCTATAGGAGGGAACATGAATATCAAAGAAGTCATTAACAGCGGTAAGGTGGATTTCACTGGCATTGAATCCTCTTATTTCCTTCTGGGATTATTAAGCGCTTTTGAAAATCGATTTCAGGCTGTAGCTGACAGGACTATGAAGGAAATCAGCTGGAAGCAGTTTTTTGCAATCATATGCATTAGTATGTGCAAGGATCGTCCTACAGTAAAAGAGCTTGCTGAGATCCTGGGAAGTTCTCACCAGAATGTAAAGCAGATCCTGCTGAAATTGGAAAAGAAAGGATTTATCAGCATTTCGGCAGATGAAAATGACAAAAGAAAACAGCGCATACAGCTTACAGAATACTGCATAGAGTTTTGCGCAAAAAACGAAGAAATGACGTCTGCTGTTATGGAGAAGATGTTTATGGGTATTTCCGAGAAACAGCTGCAGGCGACGATACAGACCATTATTCAGATCGAGGATAATCTTAAGGAGATAAAGGAAAATGAGTAAGGGAATCATATTATACCAGTCGAAATACGGGTCAACGAAAAAATATGCAGAATGGCTGAAGCAGGAAAGAAATTATGTTATTTCTGAAACCAAAAAGGCAGAGATTTCTTATTTGAAAAGCTTCGATACGATTGTTTTGGGCGGAGGCGTTTATGCTTCCGGGATTGCGGGGCTGCAGTTCCTGAAGAAAAATATCAACCGCCTGTCTGGCAGGAAAATAGCGGTGTTTGCGGTCGGCGCATCGCCTTATGATGAGAAAGCAATCCAACAGATCAGAGAAATGCACTTTAAAGAAGCTCTGCGGAATGTTCCTCTGTTTTATTGCCGGGGAGCATGGGATGAGGATCGTATGACATTTGGAGACAGAATGCTGTGTAAGATGCTGCAGAAAGTCGTAGCAAAGCAAAATCCGGAGGAATATGAACCTTGGCAAAAAGCATTGATGAGCGCTGCCGGCGGGAAATGCGATTGGACAGACAAGGAGTATTTGGCCCCTTTGCTGGCTTATTTGGAGGAGATTGAATGACTGCGCTATCGGAAAATATGGAATAGCGGTTTTGATCTGGATGCTTTTTCTATATCAGCGGAAAATAAAAAAACTATTGACTTATGTAAGAAATCGGATATAATGAAAAATGTACGAAATCGGACAAGGAAGAAGGAGGGCAAAATTTGCACTATTTAGAAACGGGGCAATATACCTATTTGGCAGGAGAAATTAACGCTTTATACCATGAAGCGGCTGTAAAAATGGGTATTTCAGATAGTGTTCAAAATATTCTATATGTGCTTTGTGAGAAAGACGGACGATGCCTGCAAAGTGAAATAAGCAAACTTACAGGCATCAGCCGCCAGACAATCAATTCTGCCATTCGAAAATTGGAAAAAGAGGAAATCGTATATTTGGAACAAGGGAAAGGCAGAAATACAATTCTCTGCCTGACGGAAAAGGGAAAAATTTTTTCACAAGAAAAAATAATGCCTCTGCACGAGATTGAAAACAAAATCTGGAACGAGTGGACAGAGGAGGAACAGCAGCAATATCTGGCGCTTACAAAGAAATATCGTGACGGATTAAAAAAATATCTGGAAGCCATGTTATAAAAACAGAAATGAGAATCTTTGGAAGGGAGGTGGCTTGATGTCGGCAGCAGCACAATAAGGGGATTATCATATTTGATATTGTCCCCTGTTTAAAAAGTTACTTTGAAAATGAGAGGACAATTTGATATGGAAAATAAACAAAAATGGAAATCACAGTTTATGACCGTTGCATTGGGACAGGCAGTTTCAATGCTGGGAAGTCACGGTGTTCAGTTTGCTCTTATTTGGTGGCTTGCTGAAAAAACATCTTCGCCGTTAATGTTGGGAATATCAGGGTTTGCCGCCTATCTCCCAATGACTTTATTCAGTCCGCTGGCAGGAATTGCAGCTGACCGTTATAACCGAAAATTTATCTCTATTTTTTCGGATATGGCAATGGGGGCGGCTGCGCTGATTTATGCAGTATTACTATTCTTCTTTGACCTGTCGGTGTGGACAGCAATTGCTATGTTATGTGTCCGGGGGATCGGCAGTACATTCCAGCAGCCGGCAATACAGTCAATTATTCCGCAGCTTGTACCAAAAGACCAGCTAGTAAAAACAAATGGTTGGATGCAGCTTCTGAATGCAGGCTCATTTATGCTGGGACCGGTAATCGGCGCGTCTTTGTATGCGATTTTCCCGATGTCAATCGTTTTAATGAGTGATGTGGTCGGGGCAATTCTTGCAAGCACTGCATTAGCAGTCGTTAAAATCCCAAAACTTGAAAAAACAGAATGGAAGGAACAGCATTTTGTAGCAGAAATAAAAGTGGGATTGCAGGTATTCCAAGAAGATAAAAAATTATTTTATATCGTGACTGCAGAGGCACTCTGCATGTTCTTCTATGCGCCATTATCTTCCTTTTATCCACTGATGACAAGCGATTATTTTAAGCTGTCGGCAATATACGGCAGCGCCGTGGAGCTGTCTTTTGCAATCGGCATGTTGGTATCATCCCTTCTTTTTTCCAGTGTTTTAAAGATAAACAGAAAAATCAGAGCTTCTTTTATCGGTTTGTTTGCAATGGGAGTTATGTCGCTGATCTGCGGCATCATACCGCCTGTTTATGCTGGCTGGTTTTTCTTCGCGGGAAGCTGCATTTGCTTAGGGGCTGCCGGAAATGTCCATACAATTCCGCTGACTGCGTATATGCAGGAAACTATATCCCCGGACAAGATGGGACGGGCATTTTCGGTTCTCACGCTGATTTCATCTGCTACAATGCCGATCGGCCTGCTTTTCAGCAGCCCAATAGCAGAAAAAGTAGGGGTAAATGTCTGGTTCTTCATTTCTGGTCTGTGTATGATTATGCTTACTACTGGTGTTTTAATACGATATGCGGCAGAATACAGGAGAGAAGAAAGATGATTCGGGAATTTCAGATATCAGATACAGAGCAGGTTATGAAGCTGTGGCTTTTTGGAAATATAGACGCTCACTCTTTTGTGCCGGAGGAATACTGGCGTTTACATTTCAATGAAGTGCAAGAAACATTATTAGAGGCTAAGGTTTTCGTCTATGATATAGATGAAAAAGTGCTGGGATTTATTGGTTTGATGAATGAATACATTGCCGGAATTTTTGTGGACAAAAGCTGCCGTTCCGCAGGAATTGGCATGCAGCTTCTGACTTATGTAAAACAAAAATATGATACCCTTTCATTGAGCGTATATCAACAAAATTCACGGGCAGTTGCCTTCTGTCATAGGGAGGGATTTTCGATCCTGTCAGAAGGAATTGATGAAGATACAGGAGAAAAAGAATATACTATGTTCTGGAAAAAAAGCTATGAGAAATAGCTGTATTAAGAAATAGAAATCCTGATTCCGACGATTTTAGATTCATGTATTCGGCTTTTTGAAAAGGCTGACCATGAAATTAAGTTGAAGTTGCTCAAAACACAATCGTATAATGATATGGCAGATTTCAAAAAGTGGCAGTATAGGGATTGAAAGATAAATTTGCCCCGGACGGTTGCCAAATTCCCTTTCCCCGTATTACAGAAGCAAAAGAAAATTTGAAGCAATCCCCGTTCAGCGTGTAGCTGGCGGCTTCCCATTAGTATCTTTGGTGAAAAGAGAAAAATGCGCAGAAATATCTGGACAATACACGGATTATCCGTGGCATCAATGGAATAGCGCTTTGCCCATCAGGAACAGTGCGGCCAGAGATTGGGCGGCCCCCTTTTTTAGGTCCTGCCGCGCAGGACAAAATCACGGAAGCGGCGAACGGCAGGAGGCATAAAGACAGCCCCATTGTGAACCATATAAAAGCTGCGCTCGCAGGGAGGGGAGCTGATTTGTAAAATATTCAGATCAAGTTTCAAAAGCAAATCCATGTAGGGAACGATGGCAATTCCAAATCCCTGAGCCACTAATCCGGCGATCACCTGATCTTCTTCAGTCTCGTAAGCAATATGAGGCTCTGCTCCGATGGTCTCAAACATTTGATCTACGACAGACCGCAAACCGGAGCTTTTGTCAAAAAAAATCTGTGGATAGGGCAGGGTGTCAAGCAAATCGACAGTATGATGAACTGCGAGAGGATGTTTTTTGGGGGTGATCACAACCAAATTCTGTTTCTGCAGGCTGATTGCGGTGAAGTTCAGGTGGGCGGGAGGCTGTGAGCAAAAAACCAGGTCATATTTCTTTGCCGAAAGGCCGTCTAGCAGGGCTTGGGTGATGCCAGTATGGAAGGTAAACTGGATGTTTAAATCCGGATTTTCTTTTAAAAAGTTTGCCGCCAGGCGGGGAATATATTCAATACCCAGCGTCCGCAGTAGCCCTAACCGGATCATGCCCTCGCCACGGGCGCTGCGTCTTATATCCTCGATGCCTGCGTCCAGTGTGGACAACGTATGCTCCGCGCATATTAAAAATTCCTCACCAAATTGGGTGAGGGACGTTTTTCGCCCGTATTTTTCAAAAAGGGGAAGCCCCAGTTCTTTTTCAAGCTGAGCGACCGCATGGCTTAAACTGGGCCGGGTAATGCAAAGCTGCTGGGCTGCTTTTGTATAATGCTGAACATGTGCCAGTGTGACAAAGTAACGAAGATAAAACAAATTCATTTTTATATCCCTTCTGATATGTGTATTATACTGTCTGTGATAAAGAGCGTCTATAGTTTCATTAAAAAAATTTATTTGATAAATATAAATTTCCACACTAAAATTAGGTTGCAGATGGTTGATCAAAAATACTCAGAGGGAGGAAGATCTTTGTGGAAGAAAATGGAGAACAACCTTTAAAACATAGATGGATGGGGGGGACGGCGCTCCTGCTGGCAGTGCTAATTAACAGTTTCGGCGTTGTATTGATGCTCTATTCCGGATCCGGGATATCCGCTATTTCCAGTGTACCCTATGCGTTTTCGGAAGCATAGCCCTTTCAAACCGTTGCGGCCTTCCGATCGTGCCTACAGATCTTTTTCCAAGGGAGCTGACACAGATCACCGGCGCCGGATATTCAATGGTCAAAATCCTTTTTGATACGATCTGCCTTGCTGTGACGGTTGGGATGACAGGGATATTTTTGGGACAGATCAAAGGTCTGGGGATAGGTACGGTTTTAGCCGCATTTACTATGGGAAAAGCAATCGGGGTTATGGGCCGTTTCCTTGACAGGCATTTCCGGTTTGTTTTATTTTTTCGACATAGAGTCTCTTGACAATAGGGCTTCCTATTGATAATAATCCTGTCTTCGACAGTTGACGGAAGAAAAAACGCAGGTCTCGTGAAGATCATCTGTGATTGCTTCCTGTTTATACAGTGGAAAGAATCCCTGTTCCTGTATCTCGGAAAAGTTCATTGCTTTTAGCGTGCCCGGCAATTCCTCACAGGTGTATTCCAAATCCAATCTGCCGGTGTCCGCACCACCTGCTTTGTCTCCCACCCATTTTTTCAGGTATTTCGGATGTAAAAGCCATCATCGACCGAGCGAAGGGACAATACAATCTGAGCTGGCTGGAAAATCTCAACCTGCGGGTCAGCTATAAGACGGTCATCATGGACTACATCCAGGAAAAGTATGCTCAACTTCTGCCGCTATATCAGGAAATTTATCAAAATAGAGAATTATTCGAAACCATTCACCCCGGACAAAATTGCCCGGGGTGAATGGTTTCCTATCAGTACCAATCGTGTTTTTTGTTTTTATTCAGAGTGGAAATGGATTCCATCTCCTGCGCTGTCAGCGAAAAATCGAAAATCGAGATGTTCTCCCGGATGTGATCGGGATTGCCGGAGCCGGGGATTACACACACATCTTTTTGCAAATTCCAGCGGAGGATCACCTGCGCCACAGATTTTTCATGTGCTGCTGCGATCTCCTGCAGTACTGGGTTATTCAGCATCGCTCCGGTGTATCCCCGTCCACCCAGCGGATACCAGCCCTGAACAACGATTCCTTTGTTCTGTATATGCTTTACCACAGAGCTGTCCTGGTAGTACGGGTGGATCTCATTCTGGATCAGAGCCGGTTTTACGGAAACCTTCGGCAGGAAAGAATCCGTCTCACGGATATAGTAGCAGGAGATACCGGCAGTTCGAATTTTTCCGTCCTGTATGGCTTTTTCGATGGCTTTGTATGCCGCCGCATCGTTTGAGGCCGGATGATGCAGGAGCATCATGTCAATGTAGCCGATGTCCAGTTTTTTCAACGCCTCATCAATCGCTTTGGCGGCATGGCCGTACTGGTTCGGATACAGCTTCGTCTGCACGAAGATTTCTTCCCGCGCTACACCGGATTTGCGGACGCCTTCGCCTACTTCCCGTTCATTTCCGTAAAAGGATGCGGTGTCAATCAGGCGGTATCCACTTTTTATGGCAGAAGTCACTGCGTTTGTGCAGGTATTTCCATGCAGGGCATAGGTGCCAAGTCCTACTGCCGGCAGGTCGTACCCGCTGTTTAACCGTATCACAGGGGCAGAACCGTTCTTTCCATTTTTCAAATCAATACCACTCATGCTTTTCACCTCTTTCCAGTTCTGCGATCTGAGCCATTTCCTCGTCGGTCAACTCAAAACCAAAAATATCCAAATTTTGCAGCCTACGTGTCCAAAACCTCATCCGACAATGAATTTATGTTTCAGCAGGGGGAAAATCCACTGACTTCCGACACCTTCAGCGGCCCCTACTACCTGACTTCTCTTGTCGGCAGCGATAATGCAGCCGGTTCCCCGGAACTTCACTATGTGGTTTTTGAACCGGGAAGCTTCAACAACTGGCATACCCATGAAGGCGGGCAGATTTTGATTGCTACGGACGGTATTGGCTACCATCAGATTGAAGGAGAGGCTGTTCAGGTGCTCCATCCGGGAGATGTGGCGTACTGCCCACCCGGCGAAACCCATTGGCACGGAGCCAGTGCAGATACTGGCTTTGCCCATATTTCTGTAAATACAAACCCGGAACGAACAGGGCTTATCTGGTATGACAGAATTTCAGAGGAAGACTATCAGAGCCTTCCCACTTCATGAGAAAGGACGAGACGCCATGAGAAATTTACCTAAATTAACGGGAGTGCTTCTCATTGCAGCTATGTTGTTATTCGACTGCTCTGCGGCTCAGGGCAGCACTTCTGCTATTTCCACTCCAGGAGGCGAAGAAACGATGCAGGAAGAAACAACGCGATCTGTTTTACCAACACAGGAAGAAGCATTGGGAAATTCTGTATCCGAGCTTCGGGAAGAGTCAGAAGTGCGAAGCGGCACTTCCGACGATACCCTGGCCACACCGGAAGATTTCCCCGCGGATTACGACTATGGAAGCGGCTTAGCCAGTGATTGGGGCGGCGGCCAGCTCTCTGCCCGCCTGCCGGAGCCGGAAGGCAATGCGACAGTTCTCAACACAGAGCCTGACCTGACCCGGATACAGGCGCTCTATTTGTGGGAAGAAGGAAATGTCCCGGCGCAGACCCAGGTTACACGGGACGGCTATGACCCTGCGGATTTCCGCCCCTATGTCACCGCTATTCCGGTACGGGATGGAACGAACGTTAAGGGGGCAGTGGTACTGCTGGCGGGCGGCGCATTTCAGGCCAGAGCCAACTATACCGATACTTTGCCTACCACTGCCCATCTGCGTGAGTTGGGTTTCCAGACATTTATTGTAGATTACCGCCTGCGCCCCTACACCCAGCAGGAAGGTGCGCTGGATGTAGCACGGGCAGTGCGTTTTATCCGAAAAAATGCGGATATCTACGGTATCGACCCGGATGACATTGCCGTAATGGGATACTCTGCCGGAGGAATTCAGGCCGGAGAGTTTTTCTTAAATTTCGATGAAGACGTTCTGCCGACAGTTCTGGACCCGGACTATATCCCGGATGAGCTGGACGAAGTGCCCGCTCATGCTTCCGCTGCGGGGATGATTTACTCTTTTTATGGCAGGCTCAGTGTAGCTTCTATGGATGCAGATGAACTGCGCTCCGGGGATCTGCCTCCCACCTTTTACTGCTACGGCACGGAAGATCCCTTCTACCGGCAGTTTGAAGCGCAGTATGACCTGATGCAGGAGGTTGGCGTACTTACCAAACGTATTGTTCTCCAGGACTGGCCTCATGGTTTTGGCGGAGATGGCGGCTGGGTGGAAGATTATGCCCGGTGGCTGGAACAGGTGTTTACATATAAATAATAAATTCGAATAAATGAAAGCTCAAAGCTTCAGGGGATTGCCGTATCATTGATCCCCTGCAGCTTTTTGGGTATTACCATAATGAATTTATGGAAGTGAAAATATTATGGTGCTGAGCCCTGATTTTTTTCCGTTGTGCTTCATAAGAAGCAGATACGGCAAGGCGGATGGAGTACAATATCAAATACAGTCTGAGAATGTTACATCGTTTCCTCTGTACAAAGAGACGCTAACGCCGGAAGGTCTGTGACCGTCAGTCTGCCGCGGGCAGTGGACAAAATTCCCCTGCTGCACAGGTCGGTCAGTTCCCGCGTGATCTGCACACCGCTCATACCGAGAATATCTGCAATATCTTCCTGCGTCATTTCAATGGTCAGCCCGGAGTTCGATGGCTGATTCATGGTCAGCAGATACAAAAGGTTGCAGAGCTTCACCTGTGAGGAATTGAATTCCTGATGGATTGTTTCAAAGAGGAAGCGGTTTACGTACTTCGAGTACCAGTTGACTACATTCTCAGCAAGCGCAGCGTTTGACTCAAACATTGCTTTAAACTGTGGAATGGTAAACTCCAATACCTTAATATTGGAGAGTGCGGCCGTACTCAGCGAAAGCTCAATGCGAAAATCGATTGTGTGATAACCTGGAAAAATTGTTCCCGATCCGTGAAAGCTGATGATCCTGCGGTGCCCGCTTTCATGCTCGGAGAAATGGACGGACGCGCCGGATACATAGTACTGGATGCGGTCACAGGGCTGTCCCGGCTCCCAGAGATAGTCTCCCTTTTGAAATGTCCGTTCAGTATGGGGCTGAGAAAGAAAATATTTGTAAAATGCGCGGAAGTCATCCGCAAAATAATATCGCGGAGTCAGCATACAGATCATCTCGCTTTCAGGATAATTTCTATTATTTTAGCATAGAATGCTGAACTTTTCTATTTGAGAAAGTAAAGAATGGAGGAAATAAGATGCAGTATAAAGTGAAAGTTACCGTTATCGATAAAAAGTTATACCCGGAATTGCAGCAGGAGTATTGCGCTGTTCCAAACAGCGGAAAATGTCCGTGTTACTATGTCGGAGATGAATTTATTTTCTGCAGGAATGATGAGCAGGACGATTTCTGGCACTGCGGCGAAGGAACGCTTGTGAAATCCGGTCAGCCGGACGAGGGTTGTCTGCAGTCGCCGGGGACTGCACATTGCGGAACAAAGGGGGTTCCGTTCTGCGCAGAAGCATGGGACGCTATCGCCAGATATATCTACACAGGCTTACAGGGCGGTTCCATCATGCAAGGCTGGATGAAGGAAGAAAACACGATGATCGCCTGTTGTAATGACGGTACAAGACCGGTTATTTTTAAGATTGAGAGAATTGACTGTGAGTGAGCTGCTTACATAAACGGGAACAATTCATTCAAACCCGCTGCGACTTTCATCTCATGCAGATGGAAGCTGCAGCGGGTTTTATATAAGCAGTCGTGAATTTTACTGTGTTCATTTATGACATAAAGAAAACATGTCAGTGACGATGTTTTTTTCTGTACGCGGTGGGCATGATTTTCATAGAATCTTTGAATACTTTTGTAAATTTTCCCTGACTTTCATATCCGACTCTGGCAGCAATTTCAGCAATGCTGTCGTCCGTCTGTCTCAGCAATCCCATGCCTTTACGAATATGGTATTCCTTCATGTAAGTTGCGATGGGAAGTCCCTATTCCAGGAGAACAGGAAGAGGGTGTTTTTTAAGCTCTTCCAGATTTACAGAGACAGAAATACTCTCACAATAGCCCAGGGGAAATACCTGGCAGGCAGTCATTTTTCCTTTTCCCTCTGTCCGGGTCTGAAACGATCCCATAAATAGATTGGTTTCGGTATATCCATTAAAATGGTGTTCAACTTTCAGAGTCCCTTTGGGAACATCCTGTAATATCTTTTCAATTTGTAAAACTGTTCCTGTCCCATTTAAACTTCCCTTCCTGTGGTTTGAAACCCACCCCTATGCAGGGGTTTCTATGCCTCTCGTATAGCGGGGAATCAGAAAGGAGCAGCGCCCGTTCAGAACGATTTTTTGCCCAAACGGAAGACTTTTTCCTGGTAACGGTCCAAAATGGCCTGAAGTGTGATACGCTGCATTTCGTCTTCAGCGGTTTTTTGCACCTGGTCAAAGTAATCCTGGAGAGATAATTGGATATAGATTCCCACCCCGCATTCCGGATTTGTATGTGTATCCAGGTGGAGCAGCGGTTTATCGCCCTCTACTGCCTTATAGATATCCAGCAACGTAATGGCAGACGGCTGCCGGGTCAGGGAAGGCCGGGGATGCCCCTGTACGCTGGACAAAAGACCGGACTTGCGAAGCGCGGACATCAGCTGGCGCACACATCCGGGATTGGTGCGTATACTTTCCGCAATGCTGCTGCTGGACAGGGAGCCGGTGGGGTTTAGCTGGATAAAAGCCAGGATATGAACGGCGTCACTGACTTTCGTGGAATATTTCATGATGATTTCCTCCTTTAATGTTAATTTAATTATAACAGCATATTGACAGATGCGCAACCCGATGTTAAACTGATGGTGTTAAAATAATATTTACAACAAGATGGATGGGAGAAGAAGTAATGAGTTTTTATGAAGATCTTGTAATGCAGACGCAGATGAATTATTCCAGATATTATGGAGTGTACAGAGCGGGGAAAACACCCTATGCATTGTTAGAGAAACCGGCGCTTCCCTATGAAGAACAGATCCATCGTTTGGCGAGGGAAATAGACGAAGCGGAGTGTATCCTGGTAGGCGGCGCTTCAGGGCTGTCCGCGGCGGGCGGCGGCGATTTCTACTATGAGGACAATGCCTCCTATCGAAAATATTTTGGGAAATATGCGGAGAAATACCATTTTAACGGTGCTTTTGACGGTATGATGCGCCCATGGGACAGCAGGGAGGAATTCTGGGGATATCTGGCCACTTTTCTTCACACGACCCAGACGGCCGAAATCCGGGAGCCTTACAGAGATCTGGACAAACTTCTGAAGGGAAAGGATTTTTTTGTCCTTACCACTAACCAGGATACGCAGTTCATAAAACTCTATCCGGAGGAGAAGGTGACTGAGATCCAGGGGGATCACCGCTTTTTTCAGTGTGCGGGCTGCTGCACGGACGAAACCTGGGATGCGGTGAAACCGGTGAATGAGATGATAAAAGCAATGGGAGAAGGTACTGCTGTTCCTGCAGAATTAATCCCCAAGTGTCCCTACTGCGGCGGCGAAGCATTCCCCTGGGTACGGGGATACGGAAATTTTCTCCAGGGGAAAAAGTATGAGGAGCAGTATGAAAAAGTTTCCCATTATGTTCTGGAACATAAAGATAAAAAAATACTTTTCCTGGAGCTTGGTGTTGGCCGTCTTACCCCTATGTTTATCCAGGAACCTTTCTGGAATCTGACCCTGAGTTTTCCGAAAGCCCGGTATATCGCAGTGAATAACCAGTATGATTTTCTGCCAAAAGATATAGAGGAAAAGGGAATGGTTATTGTGGAAGATATTGCAAAGGTGCTGAAAGATGCTGCGGAATGGAGTGAATGATATGGAACTTAAGATCGTGGTGACAGGAGGCAGCCTTTACCGGAGGTCACGGGGAGCTGTGAGGACAGTATTGTTCAACATCTGAGGACAGAGGAATGATGAAAATGTATCCCTGCTCCTGCAGTAGCCGGCAGGCACAAAAACTTAGAAAAAGGGGTGGTAAAAATAGACGGTTTTCATAAAGATACACTTCCGTACAACAGGGCTTTCAGCGAGATGCTTCGGCCTGCAAAGGAGCAGGTAAAACATCTGTCACCGGATAATATTGCCGAAAGAAGCGGCGCAGTCTTTCACGGGAGTGATGCAGTATTGGAGTTACACAGCCTGAATCAAACGGTTCGGATTACAGTTCCTGAATATACATTTTATCCCCGGCTTGAGGAATGGCATCAATTAGTGATCCTTCATTATCTGGCTCTGGCAGACGGGACTGCAGTTTCTGATCAGATTATCACGTATGGAGGATTAAAGGAGGGCCTTATCCGAGGAACGAAATTTGACCATGACATGGAAAAGGAACTCCGACGGTTTCTGAATAGAAAGACACCGGACAGCGTTCGGAAAATCTGTAAAGCCCTTGGGGCGGAATTTACAGACGGCAATGCCGATCTGTGCGCAGTATTTCATTTTTTGCCGAAGTATCCGGTCTGGCTGAAGGTATGGTTTGCGGATGAAGAGTTTGAGGCATCCGGGAAATTTTATGTAAGTAAAAGTGCAGACCATTACCTGAGTATGGAAGACGCGGTTACGGTTGGGGAAATTTTGTTGACGAGATTGAAAACACAGGCGGATGAAGAAGCTGGAGGAGCAAATGGTATTGGATAACAAAAAGGAAATCGTAAGAAAGATAAAAGAAGCCGATGCAGTTTTGATCGGCGCAAGCAACGGTCTGTCTATCACGGAGGGGCTTCATCTGTTTGCGGATAATCAGGCCTTTGAGGAATTGTTTGGGGACCTGAAGCAAAAGTACAGGCTTCGGTGCATCCTTCAGGGCATGGGAGCCAGGTGGCCCTCCGAGGAGGAAAAATGGGGATTCTGGAGCCGCCTGGTCCATCATTATTGCGGGGAATATCAGGAAACTCAGGTGATGTCTGATCTGAAACAGCTTATAGGCAAAAAGGATTATTTTGTCGTCACTTCCAATGGAGAATGCCATTTTGAAATGTGCGGATTCGCATCTGAGAAGATCTATGAGGTGGAGGGAAACTGGCTGACCATGCAGTGCGCTGCCCGCTGTCATGAGAAAGTTTATCCCTGGACAGACCTGGCAGAGAAGATGGCAGGAGCAGAACAAAAGGGGAAAATTCCTTCGGAACTGGTTCCTTACTGTCCGGTCTGCGGCGGGCCTATGCAGGTCCATATGGCGATGGACCGGAATTTTATACCTGAAACTGAGAGCCGGAAGCGTCTGGAGAACTTTCTGGAACAATATCATGGAAAGAAACTTGTGATCCTGGAGCTGGGCATAGGCTGGAGAAATCAGCTGATCAAAGCGCCGCTTATGCGGCTGGCTGCCAGGGAACCGCAGGCCGTTTATGTGACGGTGAATCTGGGGGAGATTTTTATCCCGGATGAGATCAGGGATAAGTCTTATGGTTTGGATGGGGATCTGGCAGAAATCCTTCACGGGCTGGCGAAAGAGCGGGGAGATGGAGAATGAAAAGAAAGCTTATCATCATAGGCGCCGGTCTGGGGGGACTGTCTGCCCGGCAGAGCTTCTCCCTGACACAGATGATGCCGTACATGAATAGGGAGATGGAAACAATGGATAAGATGGGAGAGAAGGGAAATGATGGAAGAAGGCTGGGAGTTCATAAAGAAAATGGGAAGATTATCGCCATGGAGGATCACGATCCAGTGACCTGTTATGAAAGGCTGAATGTCTATACTCTGTTTGGCTATGTATCATCCCTGGCCCATTACAAAGATGACTGGGTGCGGTTTGACCGGCTGAAAGGTACCTCACCTTTCTCAAAAGCTTTTCAGGAAGGGGTAATCGGGCCATTTTCCAGAATGTTCAGCGGCCATGTAAAAGAATTGTCCCGGGCCTGCGAGAAGCTGGGAGGAAAGAAGCTGCCCTGGTCTGACGCGGGCTACGAATTGAAAGCCTTTGAATGCATTCCGGTGCGCTTCCTGTTCTGGGATGGGGACGATGAATTCCCTGCCCAGGGGAATGTCCTTTTTGATGTCAGCGCCACGGATTTTATCCATGGGGAAAGTGTGGTTACCATTGCGGCTATCGGTCTGGACCGGATCGCAAAACTGGCAGGAGTACCTATGGACCGAAGCGCATTTCCCATATTTTGAAACAGTGGGCAGATACCACGGGGTCCCCTGGAAAATGAAGTGCTGCTTTACCGGGTTTTTAAAGATTCAGATGCATTGAATTGATTCCGGCTGGGATTGAATGAAGTTATTGCGTCTCCCGTCCATGTAGGAAGTGGACAAGTAAAATGTGCCCGCGGTATTCTTCCAGTGTCAGCTCCGGCAACGGCTTATATTTTACATGGAATTCCAGTTTATGGAAGAAATATTCAAGGAGAATTGTGTACACCGACAGGTGCGGCGCTGCTCAAGTATTTTGTTACTAAATTCGATAATATGCCGCTGCTTAGAATAAAGGCTCTTGGATATGGTATGGGAAAGAATGCAGATATGAAGACCTCTTAAAAATCAAACCGGAAAAGGCAAAACTGGCCTTCGTAGGCGACGGGATCAATGATGTCCCGGTACTGGGGCGGGCGGATATCGGAATCGCTATGGGAGCCATGGGATCTGATGCGGCCATCGAGGCGGCAGACGTAGTAAGAAAAGTGATTGTGCAGACAGGAAAAAATAACTTACAAGAACTGGATAAGGAGTGATTCATTATGCCACAGCATATAACCGTTGTAAATTATGACCCGGAATGGCCGTCAAAATATGTACGAGAACGGGACTATATTACCGAAATACTGAAAAATAATTGCATTTCTATCTACCATATTGGAAGTACATCTGTTCCAGGCTTGTCCGCCAAACCAATTATTGATAATATGGTGGTCGTTAGAAGTCTTGAGAGGGTAGATACGGTTGCAGAAAAGTTTTCAGACATAGGTTATGAATATCTCGGTGAATTTGGAATAG
>DWYN01000126.1 GCA_019118645.1 Candidatus Blautia excrementipullorum
TGCCTGTTCTGCGGGAAAGGCTATTCTTTACATTCTGCTTATTTTTAATATAGCCATAAATCTCGGGGTGGAGGAATCCTCTGTAGCTGCCCTTCTGGCCAGTGCCGGAGTGACGGTTGGCCTGGCGCTTCAGGGCGGCCTTGCCAATCTGGCAGGGGGCATTCTGCTTCTGATATTTAAACCCTTTGTCGTAGGGGACTACATTGTCCAGAACCAGCAGAACGGATGTGAAGGCACAGTGGCAAAAATTGAGATGTGCTACACCACCCTCCTTACCACAGACAATAAAAAGATCGTAGTTCCAAATGGAACCCTGTCCAACAGTACGATTATCAATGCCACAGCAAAAGACAGCAGGAAACTGGAAATTAAGGTGGGAATTTCCTATGAATCCAGCATACAGAAGGCAAAAGATATTCTTACAGAAATACTTTTGGAAGACCCGGACACGCAGGGGGAACAGAGTGAGATGGTGGTTTTTGTGGATGAGCTGGCGGACAGCGCGGTGATCATCGGACTTCGTGTGTGGGTTCCCACAGAGGTTTACTGGCCCACAAAGTGGAGACTGAACCAGAAAATTAAAGAGGCATTTGATGCAAATGGAATTGTGATTCCCTATAATCAGATGGAAGTTTATGTGCATCAAAAAGAGTAAGGTTAAATTGTTATGGAAAGCCGGACAGAAATTTTCTATGTTGCTGTCCGGATTTTCTCTATGCGCACCTTTCTTCTTTTATGACATAAAATAAAGAGTGAAAAAGAAAGAGAAAGGGCTTTGTTCATGGAAAATTGCAGTATGAATCGTCCCTGTGCCCGCCCATATCAGGCTACCTGCGGGATGGCAAAGACTTACCCAGGCGGCCGCACAGCCGGGAGACAGCTGTCATACAATAATTCGAACAGACAATCTCTGCCCTGCGCCTGCCGTATGCCGGGCAGTTCTTCCAGAGACAGAGAAATGTATGAGCATGTGGATCATATGGAGCCGGCGATGGCCTATGTCCCCTGTCAGGAATTCACCAATACCTACGATCTTTGCTATGCGCTAACTGTGGGAACAATTTTTCCCCAGATGTGTAAACCGTTTTGTGGAAAGAGAGGTGTACGCAGATGATGTATCGCAGTCAGACTGACTCAAGAGAAAAACTCCTTCAGGAAATCAATGAAGTCAGCTTTGCGGTGGACGATATTCTTCTGTATCTGGATACCCATCCCTGCTGCGAAAAAGCACTTGCCTATTACCGGGAACATGCGGAACGAAGAAAGAAACTGATGAAGGAATATGCAGAATGTTACGGCCCTCTGACTATTGACGATGCCATAGAGACAGACGGAAATACCTGGAAATGGATAGAACAGCCATTTCCCTGGGAAAAGGAAGGAGGGTGCAGATAATTTATGTGGAATTATGAAAAAAGACTGCAGTATCCTGTAAATATAAAAACTCCCAACGCGAAAATCGCTCAGTATATTATGAGTCAATATGGTGGCCCGGATGGGGAAATAGGCGCGTCTATGCGCTATCTCTCACAACGGTTTTCCATGCCGAACCGTATGGCGGCAGCCGTGCTGAATGACGTAGGAACAGAAGAACTTGCGCATTTGGAAATGGTTTCTACAATTGTTCATCAGCTTACCCGGGATCTGTCCATGGAAGAAATTGAAAAAAGCGGGTTCGGCCCTTATTATATAGACCATACAGTGGGAATCTGGCCGCAGGCAGCCGGAGGAATTCCTTTTAATGCCTGTGAATTCCAGAGCAAGGGAGATCCCATTACAGATCTTTTTGAAAACCTTGCTGCAGAACAGAAAGCACGCGCAACTTACGACAATATTCTCAGGGTTGTCAGAGATATTCCGGAAATTGCGGATCCGATCAGATTCCTTCGGGCAAGAGAAGTAGTACATTTCCAGCGTTTCGGTGAAGCGCTGAGAAGTGTCCAGGAGCAGCTGGACGCTAAGAATTTCTACGCGTTTAACCCCAGTTTCGATTGTCCATGCGAGGCATCCTGCAAAAAAGAATAATTCTTTCTCCCCGGCAGACTGTCCGGGGAGATTTTTTAGTTGCGGCAAACAAATGAAAATTAAATTCAGATAATTCTTGCAAAATAGATTACGCAGGATTATAATACAAAAGTAAAAATAAATAAAACATCGGGGAGCTTGTGGACAGGCTGAGAGGGAGGTGCGACCTTCGACCCATAACCTGATTTGGATAATGCCAACGTAGGGAAGTGTGTGAATGAGCAAGGAATATTGTTTTGCAGGAAGCGGCCGGATCAGGATGCTTCCTGTATTTTATTTTACAGAAAAGGATGTTCTGGCTCAAAAGAGAGAAATGCAGAGAGTATCTTTTGGGCAGAGCAGCAGCTGTCTGTTCAATTGTCCGCATGTTTTCCGGAAAATCAGGAGGATGAGTAGGGATGAATCAGAGTCAAACACAGAAACATGCTGCAGCAGGGATTCAGACAGGAATCTCCACAAGAAAAATGGTACTTACAGCTATGCTGGCCTGCCTGGCATATGTGCTGAATACTTTTGTATATTTTCCTGCAATGGCGCCTTTTCAGCATTTCGTAGACGTTCTTGCTGCGGCGCTGGTGGGACCATGGTATGGCTTTTTGGCAGCGCTGATTTGCGGAGTTTTGAGAATGCTGTCGGGAAGAACGATTCAGGCGGTAGCCGGAGCCGTTTTTGGGCCGATTCTTGGAGGACTGATCTACAGAAAGACGAAAAACATTTGGCTGACATTTATAGGTGAAGTAATAGGAACCGGATTTTTCGGCGCTATGGTGTCCTATCCTTTGATGAAGATTTTTTATGGGCTGGATGCTCAGTCGCCTTTCTATTATATTCCATTTTATACGCCGGCAGCGATTGTGGGCGGCGCCATGGGGGTTGCTGTTCTGCTGATCTTAGGACGTACAGGCCTTCTGGCCCGGATGCAGAACGAACTGAACCGGTGACTCACTTGCAGAATAGGAGACAGGCTGATGACAGGGAAAAAGAAAGGCTGCAGAGATGGGCAGCTTCGGAAATAGAATGCGGTAAATAAGGAATGGGAATATTATGATACATATAGAACAAATACTGAAGCGGGCTCAGGAAACAGAGCCGCTTGTGCAGTGTATTACAAATTTTGTTACGGTAAATGACTGTGCAAATATAATTCTGGCAGCCGGAGGGACGCCGTCCATGTCCCATGTAAAAGAAGAGGCCGCAGAAGCGGTGCAGAAGGCGGGCGCTCTTGTCTGTAATATGGGGGCGATTGAGGATGCGGAAGCAATGATCCTGGCGGGAAAAGAGGCTAACCGACTTGGAATCCCGGTGATTCTTGACCCGGTTGCCGCCGGCGGAACCAGCCTCCGGCGGGAAACTGCGAAAAAGCTTTTGGAGGAAGTGCACTTTTCTGTTATCCGGGGAAACGCATCGGAAATCAGAAGTCTGACAGGAGAGAAGGTAACAGGAAAAGGAGTGGATGCAGCAGCGCCGGACATCATTACCGAAGACAATGTTTCAGTCGCTGTCTGCGGGATGAGGCAGCTGGCGGAACAGACGAAAAGTGTTATTGTTGTTTCCGGAATTACTGATTTGATTTCAGATGGAAAACGTACCGTACTTGTGAGAAACGGCTGCACCACTATGTCAAAAATTACCGGGAGCGGGTGCATGGTGACGTCTCTGATCGGCGTTTACTGTGGGGCCTGCCCGGAGTATCCGCTGGAGGCGGCTGTGACGGGAATGACGGTAATGGGAATTGCCGGGGAAGCAGCCGAGAAGCGGAGAATCACCAATGGAACCGGAAACGCTACTTTCCGGAATGATTTGATAGATGCGGTATTTAATTTTACAGAAAAACAACTGACGGAGGAAATGAAAGTTGAAATTTACGGGAGATGAAATCAGAAAAGCAATGCTGCTTTATGCGATAACGGACAGAACCTGGCTGAGGGAGACAGAATCCCTGGCAGAGGTCTGCAGTCATGTGCTGGACAACGGAGCCACATTTCTTCAGATCCGGGAAAAGGATCTGAAGGAGGATGATTTTGAGAGGGAGGCGGCAGAGCTGAAGACCCTCTGTGAAAAGTACAGGGTGCCGTTTGTGGTGAACGATAATGTACAGATCGCGCTGGACATTGATGCGGACGGAGTCCATGTGGGACAGTCGGACATCCGGGGCAGGGACATTCGCTCTATAATCGGTCCGGATAAAATCCTTGGAATTTCAGCCGGAACTGTAGAAGAGGCGCTGGAAGCGGAAAAAGCAGGTGCTGATTATATTGGCGTAGGGGCGGTTTTTGGGACAAGCACTAAAAAAGATGCCAGAAACCTGACTTTGGAAAAACTGAAGGAAATCTGCACGGCAGTACAGATTCCGGCAGTGGCAATCGGCGGAATCAACAAAAACAATATAAAAGAACTGGAAGGAAGCGGCGTTGACGGAATTGCGGTGATTTCGGCAATTTTCGGGGCGGAAGATCCGGGCCGGGCCGCTGGGGAACTTTACAAACTGGCGAATGATATGGTGAAGACAAATGAATAAAAACTATGCGATTTTTGATATGGATGGAACCCTGGTGGATTCTATGCCTTACTGGCAGCGGCTGGCGGAGGAGTACCTCCGCTTAAAAAATATCCGTGATATACGGACAGAGGTTCTGGAAAGAATAAGACCGATGACGATTCTTGAGGCTGCGCGATATTTCAAAGAGATTTATCATTTTGATTCAGAATCAGAAGACATTGCCAGGGAAGTAAATGAGCTGATGGCGGAACATTACAGAGAGGATATCCCCCTGAAGCCGGGAATAAAAGAATATCTTGCAAAGCTCAAAGAAAGAAATGTAAAAATGTGCGTGGCGTCCGCAACTGCGGAATACCTGATGGAGGCCTGTCTGAGAAGGCTGGGAATATTGGAGGAATTCGAATTCCTTCTTTCCTGCGAAACAGTAGGAGCAGGAAAGCACAGCCCGGAGGTTTATTACCTTGCGGCCAAAAAGCTTGGGGCGGAACCGCAGGATACTGCGATTTACGAGGATGCCTTCCATGCAGTACAGACAGCGAAGAATGCAGGCTTTTATGTGGCGGCAGTTTATGATGAAAACGCAAAAGAAAACTGGGAAGAAATTTGTAATCTGGCGGATGAAAAGATACGGAACTGGGAGGATGCGGAATGAAAGCAGTTTTGTCAATAGCGGGAAGCGATTCCAGCGGTGGCGCGGGAATTCAGGCAGATTTAAAGACAATGATTATGAATGGCGTATACGGAATGACAGCAGTTACAGCATTAACTGCTCAGAATACCGCCGGTGTGTCCGGAATTATGGAAGTGTCCCCGGAATTTCTGAAAAAACAGATAGACGCAGTTTTTCAGGATATTCGCCCGGATGCTGTAAAGATCGGAATGGTTCCGTCCGCTCCACTGATGGAGACAATCGCTGAATGCCTGAAGAAATACCATGGGGAAAATATTGTAGTGGATCCGGTAATGGTGGCCACAAGCGGTTCCTCTTTAATGGAGACGGAGGCGGTTTCGGCTCTGAAAAAACACCTGCTTCCTTTGGCGGTTCTGGCTACCCCAAACATTCCGGAGGCAGAGATCCTTTCCGGAAAACAGATAAAAACTCCGGAGGATATGGAGATGGCGGCCGAGGCAATCAGCGCAGCCTATGGATGCGGAGTGCTCTGTAAAGGAGGACACAGCGTAAATGCGGCAAATGATTATCTTTTCTGCCAGGGAACAGGCCGATGGATTTCGGGAAGAAAAATTGAGAATTCGAATACCCATGGAACCGGATGCACACTTTCCAGTGCCATTGCTTCCCATCTTGCGCGGGGATGCAGTGTGGAAGAGGCTGTGCGCAGGGCAAAGGATTATCTGTCCGGTGCATTGGCAGCAATGCTGGATCTTGGAAAGGGAAGCGGGCCTATGGATCATGGGTTTATCCTGTCAACCGCAGACCAAGAATATTGTAAAAAATGAAAATATCAAAAAATATATTGAAATCAGTTTTGCAAAGTGCTATGATTAAGAAAACTAAATAAGAAAAATAACAGGTGCCTGATGATTGTTGGTTGATTATCAGGTTAAAAGGGAAACAGGTGTGAATCCTGTACGATCTCGTCACTGTATTTAAGGAGTATGGAGCGCCGTGCCATCGCACAGTCACTGGGAAACCGGGAAGACTGCTTCATATGTTGATTTATAAGCCAGGAAACCTGCCTGCTATTGGTACGGGGACTTATGTCCCAGATCACGAGTAATTGGTTGTACCGTATAGTGCTGTCTGCGATGCCCTTTTACCCTTGTGTAAAAGGGTTTTTTATTTTATGGCAGGATGCTTTGTCCCCGTATTTTATCAGTATGCTGATGATTTCTTTATATACATCAGGGCATGGAAGCAGAAGAATTCTGTGTCGGCACATTTATAAAAGGAGGACAAAGAACATGAAAAACAAAATGGCAAAAGCACTGGCACTGGTTATGGCTGTAATGACAGTATCCATGACAGGATCTGCCAGCATCTATGCGTCTGACGCAGAGACGGCAGAAACGGCAGAAGCCGAGGAAGGGACAGAGACTTCCGAAGAAACCGGAGCAGCGGATATAGAAGCAGGAGCCGGTCAGGAGGCGGCCGATAATGTGGCGGCTTTGATCGATAAGATTTATGTGCAGGAAAGGACTGATACGACAGATGAGGACTGTATCGCTGCAAAGGAAGCCTGGGACGCGCTGACGGACGATCAGAAAGCACTGGTGGAAGGCGAGAATGCGAGTCCGGATTATTTTGGCCTTGACACAGGAGACGCTTCTCTGGACGATGCCCGCAATGCTGATGAAATTGGAGAAAATGAGCTTCTGGTAGTAAGTTTTGGTACCTCCTACAACGACAGCCGTGTAGAGGATATTAAAGGAATTGAGGATGCACTGCAGGAAGCTTATCCGGACTGGTCTGTAAGAAGAGCCTTTACCGCTCAGATTATTATCAATCATGTGCAGGCAAGAGACGGCGAGGCTATTGACAATATGCAGCAGGCGCTGGATCGTGCTGTTGAAAACGGGGTGAAAAATCTTGTGGTGCAGCCTACACATCTGATGCACGGGGCTGAGTATGATGAAATGATGGAGACTCTTGATGCTTATCAGGATCAGTTTGAATCGATTGCCGTGGCAGAGCCGATGCTTGGTGAAGTGGGAGACGATGCGGCTGTGATCAATGAAGATAAGGCGGCTGTTGCCCAGGCAGTAGCAGACGCTGCGGTGGCAGACGCAGGATATGACAGTATGGAGGCGGCTGCAGAGGACGGAGCAGCGTTTGTATTTCTCGGACACGGCACTTCCCATACTGCAAAAGTAAGCTACAGCCAGATGCAGACACAGATGAGCGAGCTTGGATATGCGAATGCTTTTATTGGAACGGTAGAAGGCGAGCCTGAAGAAACTGCCTGCGAAGCGGTGATCAGTGCGGTGAAAGAAGCCGGATATACCAAAGTAATCCTTCGTCCGCTGATGGTAGTTGCCGGAGATCATGCAAATAACGATATGGCGGGAAGCGATGCGGATTCCTGGAAGAGTATGTTTGAAGCAGATGGAAGTTTTGAGAGCATAGAGGCCCAGATCGCCGGACTTGGAAGAATTGATGCAGTGAAACAGCTTTATGTAGAGCACACCGGGGCTGCTATTGATTCTCTTGGAGCAGCGGACGCTGGAGAAAATGCGTCGGAAGCCGAAGCAGCGGATGCTGGCGGCGCTGAGACGGAAGATACAGCGGCAGAGACAGAAAGCACGGGTACGGAAGAGAACGCAGAGTGATAAGTGCAGTCAGGGGACAGGGTGCTCTTTGTGTATCAGATATAAATTGTTGTAGAAAGTCATAAAAAATCTGCCCGGACTGTTCATGAGACGTCCGGGCAGTTATTGTAAAAGGAGATTAAAATTATGAAAAGAAAACTATGCTTAGTCATATGCGCCTTAAGTGTTTCTGTATTCCTGGGCAGCTACAGTCCGGTTATGGCCCAGGAGAACGAAGAAAGCATTTCGGAAACAGCGGATAAAGAAGAAGTTCAGGATAATGTTCCTGAGGACGGTGTCTATACGGCTGATTTTGATACGGACAGCAATATGTTCCATGTAAATGAAGCCTGTGACGGAAAAGGAACTCTTACGGTAAAGGATGGAAAGATGACCATTCATGTAAGCCTGGTGTCAAAATCTATCCTTAATCTTTTTGCGGGAACCGCAGAGGATGCTCAGAAGGACGGAGCGGAAATCCTTGAGCCGACTACGGACAGTGTTACTTACAGCGACGGGTATACAGAGGAGGTCTACGGCTTTGATATTCCTGTGCCGGCTCTTGACGAAGAGTTTGATGTAGCGCTGATCGGAAAAAAAGGGAAATGGTACGACCATAAAGTAAGTGTATCGAATCCGGTTCCCTCAGAAAATGAAGAAACATCAGCTTCCGGGGGAACAACTGCAGAGGATCTGAAGCTGGAAGAGGGGAATTACACCATGGAAGTGGTTCTTGAAGGAGGAAGCGGAAAAGCTTCTGTAGAAAGTCCGGCGAAGATAACTGTAAAAGACGGTGAAGTGATTGCAACGCTGGTATGGAGCAGTCCAAATTATGATTATATGATTGTAGACGGAAAAAAATATACGATGATCAATACAGAGGGCAACTCTGTCTTTGAGATTCCGGTGGCAGAGTTTGACAGCAAGCTGGATGTGACGGCTGATACAGTTGCCATGAGCACGCCTCATGAGATTGAGTATACTCTGCAGTTTGATTCTTCGACAGTAAAAAAAGCAGAATGAAACACTGTTAAGATGACAAATGTATTGCCTTATCTGAAACAGAGAGGTTGAAATAACATGAAGAAAAATTCAAAAAGATTTGTAGGACGGTTCCTGGGTTTGTGCATGATTCTGGCGGCCTTGATATTGCTTCCAGACTGTTCATACGCTGCGGTTCCGGCAGAAGATATAAAAGCGGCGGAGACAGCCGGAGAAAAAGAGGATCTGGCGGGCCTTTCATATGATCACAGTCTTGAACTGGAATATGCGACACAGTTTTCTGTGGATTATTATGAGGACGGATATACTCTGATCTCCATCGCGGATGACGGACAGTTTCTCCTTGTTCC
This sequence comes from Candidatus Blautia excrementipullorum, assembly GCA_019118645.1. Classification (GTDB taxonomy): domain Bacteria; phylum Bacillota; class Clostridia; order Lachnospirales; family Lachnospiraceae; genus Blautia_A; species Blautia_A excrementipullorum. Next base: position 9,145 of record DWYN01000126.1, read on the forward strand.
GGAGGAAAAAGAACCGCCGGAGGGGCTGAGTGAGGAAATTACTGTTATTCAGAAGCCGGTAGAGAACATTTATCTTGTGGCAACTTCGGCTATGGACTTTTTTTGCGCCCTGGATGGGCTGGATCATATCGGTCTGGCGGGAACTGATGCGGATGGGTGGTATATCGACGAAGCGGGGGAAGCCTTGGAGAACGGTTCGATCACCTACGCAGGGAAATACAGCGCGCCGGACTATGAGCAGATTGTAGACCGGGACTGCGGGCTGGCCATAGAGTCTACTATGATTTACCATACGCCGGAGGTAAAGGACAAGCTGGAACAATTTGGGATTCCGGTGATGGTGGAGCATTCCAGCTACGAAAGCCATCCTCTTGGAAGGACAGAATGGCTGAAGCTTTATGCGGTTCTATTGGGAAAAGAGGAAGAAGCGGAGCTGCTTTTCAACGAACAGGCCGATAAGCTGAAAAATGTGGAAAACAGTGAAAATACTGGAAAAACCGTCGCTTTTTTTTATATTAATTCCGTAGGCGCGGCTAATGTCCGCAAGTCCAATGATTATATTGCAAAAATGATCGAGCTGGCTGGAGGAAAGTATATTTTTGACGATCTGGGCGAGGAGGACAACGCGCTTTCCACTATGAATATGCAGATGGAGGAGTTTTATGCTTCAGCTAAAGATGCGGACTATATTATCTACAACAGCACCATTGACGGAGAACTGACCACCGTAGATCAGCTCCTGGCGAAAAGCTCTCTTTTGGAGAATTTTAAGGCAGTAGAAGAGGGCAATGTCTGGTGTACGGAACAGAATCTGTTTCAGGAGCCCATGGGGCTGGGAACCATGATCGAAGATATTCATAGGATGCTGACCTCGGAGGCAGACGATACGGACAGACTGACTTATATGCACAGGCTGAAGTAGAGAAAAGGATGAAAGAATTATGCATACAAAATCAGAAAATGCGGATTTCTATATTCAAAAGGACAGGCAGGAAATGCCGCGCAAAGCTTATATAAGATATACAGCGGCTTTTGCAATTCTGCTGGTACTGCTGGTGCTTTTTATTATCTGGAATATCAATTCAGGCAGCATTCATATATCGGTAAAAGAAATCATCCAGATTCTGTTTCAGAAGCAGGGAGACGAAACTTCTTATAATATTGTCTGGGAGATCAGGTTTCCCAGGATCCTGGCGGCACTGATTCTTGGGGGCGCCTTGTCTGTCTCAGGGTTTCTTCTTCAGACATTTTTTAATAATCCCATCGCAGGGCCGTTTGTCCTGGGAATTTCTTCAGGGGCCAAACTGGTGGTTTCTCTGGTGATGATCTATATGCTGGAAAGGGCTGCCGTAGCCTCATCGGGACTTCTGATCGTCGCCGCTTTTGGCGGATCTATGATATCTATGGGATTTGTCCTGATCATTGCCAAAAAAGTAAAAAATATGTCCATACTGGTAATCAGTGGAACCATGATCGGGTATATCTGTTCCGCGGTAACTGATTTTGTAATTACCTTTGCAGATGATTCCAATATTGTAAATCTTCACAACTGGTCGATGGGAAGTTTTTCGGGAATAAGCTGGGAAAACGTGCGGCTTGTGGCTGCCGTGATTTTTTTCTGTATGATTTTTACGTTTCTTATGTCAAAACCTATCAGCGCTTATCAGTTAGGAGAAGCCTATGCTCAGAACATGGGAGTGAATATTAAGGCGTTCCGTATGGCGTTGATCCTTCTTTCCAGTATTCTGTCCGCCTGTGTCACCGCCTTTGCAGGACCAGTGTCTTTTGTGGGCATCGCTGTGCCTCATCTGGTGAAGAGCCTTTTAAAAACGGCAAAGCCGATACTGGTGATTCCGGGGTGTTTCCTGGGCGGCGCAGTATTTTGTCTTTTCTGCGATCTTATAGCCAGAACTGTATTTGCTCCTACAGAACTCAGCATCAGTTCGGTGACGGCTGTATTCGGAGCCCCTGTTGTTATTTATATTATGATACGGAGAAAGAGGACAATGCAATGAGTGAATACTTTGTTCGTACAGAGCAGATGACCGTCGGATACGACGGAAAACCACTGATCCGGGACATTGAGATCAGAATGAGGCAGGGCGAGATTCTGACACTGATCGGGCCAAACGGAGCAGGGAAATCCACGATTTTAAAAAGTATGACAAGACAGCTTAAGCTGATCGGAGGCGCGGTATATCTGGACAGCGAGGTTATGAGCAGGATGTCGGGGAATGATGTGGCGAAAAAACTTGCCGTGGTTATGACGGAGAGGATACGCCCGGAGCTGATGACCTGTGAGGACATCGTGGCAACCGGGCGCTACCCATATACAGGAACTCTTGGACTGCTGACAAAACAGGACAGAGAAAAAGTACGGGAAGCTATGGAACTGGTGCATACTTTGGAGTTTAAAGACAGAGATTTTACAGCGGTCAGCGACGGACAGAGGCAGAGAGTCCTTCTGGCCAGGGCTATCTGCCAGGACCCGGAAGTGATCGTTCTGGACGAACCTACCTCTTTTCTGGATATACGCCATAAACTGGAGCTGCTTTCCGTTCTGAAAAAAATGGTTCTGAAAAAACATATGGCAGTGCTGATGTCTCTTCATGAGCTGGATCTGGCGCAAAAAATTTCAGATTACGTAATCTGTGTTCATGGAGATAAAATTGAAAAATATGGTACACCGGAAGAAATCTTCACTTCAGACTACATTCACCATCTTTATGGAATTACCTCAGGAAGCTATAATGAACATTTTGGATGTCTGGAAATGGAGCGTCCGCCGGGAAAGCCACAGGTTTTCGTAATAGGAGGGAACAGCGCCGGCATTCCCGTGTACCGAAAACTGCAGAGGGCGGGCATTCCTTTTGCCGCAGGTGTCCTGCACCGAAATGATACAGACTATGAGGTGGCAAAAGCCCTGGCTGCTGCTGTGATTACCGAAGATCCTTTTTTTCCGGTCAGCAGTGAGAGTTATGAAAAGGCCAGAAAAATTATGATATCATGCAGGAAAGTGATTTGCTGTACTGATGAATTTGGACCGGGAAACCAGAAAAACCGTGATCTGCTCCAGGAGGCGGAGAAGATCGGCATAGAGATTGAAAAAATCTGAGGATTCTGTTATAATGAAATTTCAAACAGAAACTGCCGATTATGCAGAGAGTACTGCATACAGATAGAAAGTACCGGGTGATGTCATGGAAAAAGCAAAGCGGCAGAGAAGACCGCTGGCAACGGCTCTGGGAATTGCAGAGAAAAAAAGAAAAAGTGATTACTATGATTACAGTCTTGTGGCGGTTATCATCCTGCTGACCTGTTTCGGACTGATCATGCTGTACAGCACCAGTTCGTATATTGCGGAAGTGCAGCAGGGAGATGACATGTTTTATTTTAAAAAGCAGGCTCTGATCAGTGCAGTGTGTATTGTGGGAGCTCTTGTCATATCCCAGATTGATTATCACATTCTGAACCGCTTTACAACGCTGCTTTATGTGGCGGCGATTGTACTGATGATGCTTGTAAAATCCCCCCTGGGCATAGAGGCCAACGGCGCCAGACGATGGCTGGGGGTAGGAGAGTCTCTGCAGTTTCAGCCGTCAGAGATAGCCAAAATAGCAGTGATTGTCTGTCTGCCGTATATGATTGTTCATATGGGGAAAAAAGTACAGACCCTGAAAGCCTGTATGATTCTGGCCGCAATGGGCGGCGGACTAGCCTTTGTGGCATATGCGTTTACAGATAACCTGAGCACGGCGATCATTATTTTCTGCATTACCGTCGGACTGATTTTTATTTCGCACCCTAAGGTAAAGCCCTTTCTTATTATAGCGGGGGCGGCATTGATTATTGGCGTTATATTTATACTTTTTTTGAACGCTACCGTAGATCCTACAGATGAAAACAACAGTTTTCGTATCCGGCGTATTCTCGTATGGCTGCATCCGGAGGATTTTGCGTCAGGCGCCGGTTATCAGACCATCCAGGCGCTCTACGCGATTGGTTCCGGAGGACTTCTGGGAAGAGGGCTTGGAAACAGTATCCAGAAGCTGGGAAGCGTGCCGGAGGCGCAGAATGATATGATTTTCTCGATTGTATGTGAGGAACTTGGAATTGTGGGAGGAATCATGGTTCTTCTGCTTTTTGCCTATCTTCTGTACAGGCTTTTCTTTATAGCCCAGAACGCGCCGGATCTTTTCGGCTCTCTGATGGTAACGGGGATTTTTATTCACATTGCCCTTCAGGTGATCTTCAACATTGCCGTGGTGGTGAATTTGATGCCGAATACAGGTGTTACCCTTCCGTTTATCAGTTATGGAGGGACCTCCATTTTGTTTTTAATGGCGGAGATGGGGCTTGCCCTCAGTGTCGCCAGGCAGATCAAATTCCAGGAAAGCAGCTGAGGCTTTTCAGACGGAGATCCACCCGGTTCCGCAAAAGAGGAATGGAGCAGGACAAAATAACCGTCAATGCCATAAAATAACAGAAAATCTATTGACAAATAGGATTACAAAATATATACTTTCCACATCAAAGTAGTGATGAAACGCATTTGATAAAGGAGAAGATAGCAATGTTAGAAGAAATGAAAAAACTGATCGCA
>DWYN01000127.1 GCA_019118645.1 Candidatus Blautia excrementipullorum
CGGACTGGTCGCCTTGCTGCTGTACTGCCAGCCTACGCCGAAATCCGGCCGGAGTCTTTCCTGAAGCGTTCCATTGTCATTGGCCGGATACCGTGCAATCCAGAAGTCATATTTTTTCAGTTCGGAGCTGATCATGGTATTGTACCAGTCCACATTGCAGTAGATACCGAATTTATATCCTGCGGCTGTTATGACCTTTTCAAATGCTTCCGCGATCTTCTCCACTTCGGAAGCTCCAAGTGTTCTCTGATTGTTCCACTCCAAATCTAAAAAAACAGGAAGCTGAAGCTTTCGTCCGCTCAGGACACGGACTACTGTTTCCGCCTCTGTCCGGGATTCCTCCGCTGTCATGGCATAACTGTATTTGTAAACCCCCGTAGGTATCTTATACCGGGCACAGCCTTTATAATTTGCCTCAAAAGTACTGTCTGTCACATTTCCTGCTTCTGTAATTCTAAGAACAGCAAATCCCATCCCATAATCGGCGACTGTTTTCCAGTCAATATATCCCTGCCACGCAGAAACATCAATTCCTTTTATTTCCATAAAACACCCCTCCCCGGCGGCTGACTTTTTATTCTCCTTTTTCCTCTCTCTTTCCGTCCTTCTGCAGCATATTGCGCAGCATTTCGTAAAACCCTGTGGACGCAAGTCCGGAAATCATCCCTCCCAGTATCACCTGCGCCTCCACATCCGGCCAGTTGATCATTAGATTAATCGCTGTTCCAAGTATCAGCATTGCCAGGGGAATATACTGATTTCCCAGCCATTCAAAAAGCTTCGCATATTTCAGGGCAAAGCCTACACAGAGACAGATGCCCAAAGTTACAAGATTTACATAATCCATCAAAAAGCTCAGATCCATTTTTTACCCTTTCCTGTTGTCTGTCCAGGCCTCCGGGCTGCCTCTAATATGTAAAAATCCAGGCTCCAGAAGCTCTTTTCTTTATCATATGCAAAAACTTCTTTTTTGACCGGTTTCACGCCTCTGCGGCGTAAAAATAAAAAACATCTCCGCACAGGGCCAGGCCTGTCGGAGATGTTTTTTATCCTTTTATCTGATACAGCTCTACGTTTCCTAAAGTTCTGACATGAACCGCCTCCGCATCTTTGTCATAATACTGCCGGATATATGCCAGGGTTTGTTCAATCTGATTATCAATCAGATAAACTTTATCATTATCTATCATATCTTTATAAGGATTCGCAATTCCATGTTCTTCCATTTCCTTTATAATTCCCGGTGTACGGCATTCCCATCCGCCGAGCCAGTAAAGATTGTCCAGAAGATTTTCCGGCATCCGGTCAAAAGGTCCATAGCAGACAATTTCTGATACCGTTCCGCTTTTTGCAATATATACATGGTCTTTATCCGTTCCGATGGTCTCAAGAACCGCTCTCTGGCTGACCCGGGCCTCCGGAATCGAGGAAGTGAAGATGCGCCAGTCATCCCTCCACCAAAGCTGACTGAAAAGAAGCACAGCAGCGCAGACCAAAACTCCAATTTTTCCTTTCCACACTTTCTCTGCTTTGGAAGAAATTCTTCCTGTATTTCTTTCTTTTTCTGCGCCCACAGTCTCCGCCGCTGTTTCTCTGTCCGAAACCAGCCACAGAAGTACAAGGCATACGCTGGACCACAAGCCCACATCCACCCTGTTTACCATATAGCGGCCCTGAAAATAAAGATAGAAATACAGAACTCCCAGCATCAGTCCCTGGGATAAAAGGGAAAATGCCGCTCTCAGGTTCTTTTCCCCAAGCAGCAGCCAAATCACCAGAAACACCAGAGCAAACCATGCCATGGGGATTTTTGTCAAATCCGAAGGAAATCTTTTCAGAAAGCGGATAATCTGGTCCGCCTGAAAAATCCTTTCTTCTTTCTCAAGGACAAGTTTCTCCATCATTTCTGCCGTAAACTGCTGGGGATCATTAAAGTTCCAGGTTTTATACAGCTCATAAGCTTCGCGCGTAATTCCTAGTTCCTGATAAACATCCGCACTGCTGTCATAATCGGGAAATCCATAATCCAGAAGCTTCGATCTGAGATCATTAAACTCCAGGTATTCCTGCCACTCACTGTCTCTGTACATATGGGAATCAACGGCTCCCGCAGCCGCAACAGATATCAGAAGGAACAAAAAGCTGCCGGCAAAAACCCCAAGCTTCCTGAGAGCTTTTCCGGAATATTTTTTTCTCAGTCCCAAAAGGAAATAGAGTCCTGCTCCTGCCATCAGAGCACAGCTGGCCCAGAACTGGTCTTCCCGATACAGAAATCCGAATACTCCAAGTCCGATCCCCCACAGGAATTCCGGGACCGAAAATCTGTGCCGGCTGATCAAATGAAGCAGAAGAAAGACAGCAGCCCCCGAAGCTATCCCTGCCGTTTTTGTAAACTGAATATGAATATAGGCCTCATAGCCAAAGCAGCACAGAAAAATGACAGAAAGATACAGGCCGGAATATCCCTCCAGCCTGTTCATTAAAACATACGTTACCGCGCTGAAAGCCGCCGCCAGCACCACATATTGAAAAATCGTATACCATGGCAGCCTCCCGGTAACCTGATACAAAAAGCGGTAAATCAAGCCAAGTATGTAATTCTGAAATACCAGATGTGCGTCTTTTACTCCTCTCAGTCCGCTTCCAAATTCTGCAAAAACAATGTCGTCATTGGTCTCAAAGGACGGGCGCATCAGCATTACCATAGCCGCCATAGCCAGAAGGTTGACACAAACGGCAAACAGAATACTTTTCCGTCTGTTCTTTACAGACTCCAGCCACTGTACTTTCATTTATTCTTCCTTTTCATGTTCTTTTTCTTCGTCCTCAGCGGCGTTTTCCTCTTCCTTCTGTTCCGAAACTGCTTCCTCTGTTTTTTCTTCTTCGGCTTTCTCCGTGGAAGTTTCATCCTCTGCTTTTTCTTCTTCGGCTTTCTCCCCGGAAGTTTCAGCCTCCGCTTTTTCTTCTTCGACTTCCTCCCCGGAAACTTCTTCCTGCGCGGAGGCTTCTTCCGAAGGCTCTTCAACTACATCTCCTGCCTCATCCTCTGTCTCACGGGTAGGGCAGGCTGCTCCGCAGTGCGGGCAGAACGCCGCGCTGCCATCCACGCTGCTGCCGCAGGACGGGCATATCTTTCTTCCTCTCACTCCTGCAAGCCCTTCTTTCAGATGGCTGATACGATCCATGCGCTGATCTATCTGTTCACAGAGAATCCTCTGCGCTTCATCCAGCGGAACTCCATCCAGGTACCGTTTATAAAGCATCCGCCCAAGCTCCGCCATAATCTTCTGAATCTGTTTCTCCTCACCGGAAATTTTATTTTTCATTTTCTGCGTCTCGTAAAGATTCTCGGCACGGCCGCCAAGCTCCCGCGCAGTCTTTGAGATCGCTTCCCCCAAACCGTCAAAAAAGTCTCTTCCCATAAAAATTACCTCCTTACTATGTATCTCTGTCTTTTACCCCTGGTATGCCGTTTCCAGAAGAGGAACCTCCTGTCCGCGCAGAAGGATCTGCGGTCCTCCGGTACCCTCAATGTATTCTCTGGTAATGATCACCTGCCCAATGCTGTCATCCTTCGGAATTTCATACATAATATCCAGCATATATTCTTCCAGAATGGCGCGCAGAGCCCTGGCTCCTGTATTCTTCTCCAGAGCTTTCGCCGCAATGGCATGGAGCGCACCCTCGTCAAATTCCAGTTTCACCTCATCCAGAGCCAGAAGCTTCTGATACTGTTTCAGAATTGCGTTTTTCGGCTCCCGAAGTATTTTGACCAGCATATCCTCCGTTAATCCATTCAAGGTGAAAATAATCGGAAGCCTTCCAATAAACTCCGGAATCATTCCAAATGCCCTCAGATCCTCAACGGTAACTTTTTCCAGAAGATGAGGATCGTTGTCATATTTATCCTTCAGATCCGCGTAGAATCCTATTGACGCCTGCTTGTTCAGACGTTCCTTGATAATATTTTCCAGATCCGGAAACGCGCCTCCGCAGATAAACAGAATATTCTTTGTATTCACCGTTGTCAGAGGAACCATGGCGTTTTTACTGTTGGCGCCCACCGGAACCTCTACCTCGCTTCCCTCCAGCAGCTTCAGCAGCCCCTGCTGAACCGCCTCGCCGCTTACGTCGCGCTGATTTGTATTCTTTTTCTTTGCTATTTTGTCGATCTCATCGATAAAAATAATGCCGTGTTCCGCCTTGGACACATCGTTGTCGGCCGCCGCCAGGAGCTTGGATACCACGCTTTCAATATCATCGCCGATATATCCGGCTTCTGTCAGAGATGTCGCGTCTGCAATGGCAAGGGGCACATCAAGCAGCTTTGCCAGAGTCTTTACCAGATACGTCTTGCCGCATCCTGTTGGCCCGATCATAAGCATATTTGATTTTTCTATTTCAATCTCGTCCATCGTATCTGTGGCAACCCTTTTATAATGGTTGTAAACTGCCACAGACATGACCTTCTTGGCGTATTCCTGTCCGATAACGTATTCATCCAGAGTCGCTTTTATTTTGTGGGGAGCCGGAATCTTTTTAAGATCAAGCACCGGTTCCTGCTGCTTTTCTCTTTTCTCCTCTGCTTTCTTTTTGGGCTGTGCCATCTGATTCTGCAGGCCGGTCAGATCAATCATGCTGATTCCCGGCATATGGAAAAGATCTGAATAGTTCAAATTTCCGTTGTTCATCTGCTGATTCATCATATCAAAACTTTTCTGCATGCAGTCTGAACATATATGTATATGGTTAGGAAGGTCAATCAGTTTCCCCGCCACATGTTCCGACCGGTGGCAGAGAGAACAGAATTTCTCCGGTTCATGCGTATCTTTCTTTCCGTTTTCTTCTCCTTCCGTAAATTCGTCCTGGTATTTATCTGTCATATAAACTCCTTTCCATAATATTCTCTGTTTTGCAGAAAGCGCTCTTTCCCGCAGCTGTACGCAAAGAAAGTCTGCTCTGAAAACACAGAAAACGCACAGACAGCGATTCCTTTTTCAGGTATCTGCCGCCTATGCGTTCATTATATCATAACCGATGTCGCTGTAAACTAAACTTTTTATAAAAATTATGTCATTCTCCGGATCCCAGTGTCACTTCCAGACTTTTTTCCACATACTGGCCATTCTCAGCTCTTGCAACTACAACGTTGACCGTCTCCCCTGCCGCATAATACTGAAGCTTCTCTGCCAGATCACTTTTTCCACTCACCGTCTGACCGTCAAATTCCACAATGATGTCTCTTTCCTGAATTCCGGCGTTGGATGCGGCCGTACCCGCTTCCACATAATATACCAGAGCTCCTGACGGTACATTATACATCTGAATCGCCTGAGAGGACAAATCCAGGATATCCACTCCAAGATAACCGGCCTGAGACGCATCGACCTTCTCTCTGCTCATCAGGTTTTCAAGGATCGGCTGTGCGGTGGATATCGGGATGGCATAGCCCATTCCCTCAACAGCGCTGTCCGCGTATTTCGCGGAATTAATTCCGATCAGTTCCCCGTTCATATTGAGAAGCGCCCCTCCGCTGTTTCCGGGATTAATCGCCGCATCTGTCTGTATCAGTCCTGAACTGACTCCGTCCTCTGTCTCAATACTTCTGTCCAGAGCGCTAACCCACCCGGAGGTTACTGACTGTCCATAGCCCAAAGCGTTTCCTATGGCCACTACCTGTTCACCTACCTGGAGTTCATCTGAATTGCCCATCTGGGCAATCTTTATCTGATTCAGCGTATCGTCCGGAATATCTGCCTTCATTACGGACACCACCGCAAGATCGTTGGCACTGTCTGTTCCCCGCACCGTTGCGCTGACTGCATCTTCTATATTAATATCGTCCGCACTTCCGGCAAGGGCCGCTGTCTCTGCCTCCGCATTCGATACATCTTCACCGATAAAACATACGCTTAGCGTATCTGCTCCCTCAACTACATGATTATTTGTGGCAATCAGAAGTTCATCATCGTCTTCTCCTACAATAATCCCAGACCCACTTCCTTCGCTGGAATACTGCTGCGTTCCTCCAAAGCCGTAAACCCCGAAAAAGCTTGGAATTTCCTGAATACTGACCGAGGTAATGGCAACCACCGAAGGCATTGCCGCCTGAGCTACACTGGCCACTGTACCGGAAGCCTGGGAAACATTTGACTGAGTCGTTTCAGTAACCTCTTCCGCTGCGGTATCAGTGGTCGGCAGCGTTGTCTGTGTTTCCGGTTCCAAGTACTGATCCGAAACCATATTCACTCCCTGAAAAACAGCTCCTGCCACAAGCCCGAAGACTACTGCAAGGGCTGCGGTTTCCGGCAGTTTTTTCCAGAATTTATTCTTTTTTCTGATATTTTTCTGAAGCGGTTTTCTTTCCGGATCATAAGCGCTCTGGTGCATCTGGTAATGTGCATATCTGCTTATCTCCCCATGTCCTCCGCCTGTACGTTCCTCATTCTGACTATGTGGAGCATTCTGATCCCAAAACTTTTCATCATTCATATTACTGCTCCCTTCTTCTGTTCTATCTTTTATAAAGTTCAGTGTATCAGGGAATTGTGTTCAAAGTGTGATAACTCTTTAAAAAAAGAATGTCTCCCCTTCAGCGGCTGCTTTTTCCGCACAAGGCCCAATAATCACGGCTCATAGTACAGAACAAAATCATTCTTCTTGGAAGCTTTCTAAAATTTTTCCCCGCGAGATAACCTGCATATTTACAGGCGCTTTGGGCAATAAACCCGGGAATCATCCATATTTTCCCATTTTTCAGCAAGTGAAAAAAAGTTTTTTTCACAAGCCGCACCCCTTCCCCTTCGGAAGATGCCATTCCAAAAACTTCCGGATATTCCGCCTGGGAAACCCCAAGATCAAAATTTCTTCGGAACTGCTGCATACAGGAATAATTGTGGGAATGGATGACTCTTGCGTCAGCCGCATAAGCAATTCGATATCCGTTCTGAATCAAAGTGCCGGCGTATATCATATCCTCATTAAAAATAGTCCGCCGGGGAAAGCCTCCGAGGCTGCCGTATATCTCTCTTTTATATGCGGCACAGACATTCGAACAGAAGAAGGTCTTAATCCCATATACAGGAAGGTCTTCTTTCGATTTTACAGAAGCATCTTCCGGATAGTTAAAGCTGCGCGTATATTTTTCCACATAGCTGCATGCAGGATTCGGCAGCTGTCTTGCATAGGCGGCTCCGATATCTGGAGCGGCCTCCAGAGCTTGCGCCAGATTTTCTATAAGTTTTGTATCTGCGGGCAGCGCATCCTGGGTCATAAACACCATAATCTCCGCTTCCGACATTTCCGCCGCTTTTTTCCTGGTTCCGCCGTGGTCAAACTCTTCTTTCTTTAAATGATGAACCTCCAGACACGAATACTTTTTTTCCCATTCCGCATTCCAGAATTTTTCTTCCGTATTCATGATCAGAATTTTTCTCACGGGGATGCTTTGTTTTTCCAGGCGGTCCAGCAGAGCAGCAAATTCCTGTCCCGGATGGTAAGTTGGGATAATTACATCGATCGTCTTTGCTTTCATGACAGCTCCTCCTACTTAACAGGAGGGAATCCCTCGTTTCGAGAAATCCCCTCCTGAATAAAATTCTTATGCCGCTTCTACTGTACCGCCGCCAGACGCATCTCCGCCGGTATCTCCAACGCCGGCATCTCCGGTTCCGGGATCCGTATAGCCGGAATCTCCTCCGCCGGTTCCAGGATCCGTATAGCCGGGATCTCCTCCGCCGGTTCCAGGATCCGTATAGCCGGGATCCTCTCCGCCGGTTCCGGGATCCGTATAGCCGGGGTCCTCTCCGCCGGTTCCAGGATCCGTATAGCCAGGATCTTCTCCGCCGGTTCCAGGATCCGTATAGCCAGGATCTCCTCCGCCGGTTCCGGGATCTGTATAGCCGGGATCCTCTCCGCCGGTTCCAGGATCCGTATAGCCGGAATCTCCTCCGCCGGTTCCAGGATCTGTATAACCGGGATCCTCTCCGCCTCCGCTATTATCAGAGATCTGGTCTGTCGTATCCGCCCATCCGCTTCCGTCATTCTGGAAGAATATCGTATCATCTCCCGTGTTTTCCGTATCTTCCGTCACAACCGGCTGGGTATCGTTCAGGTTTTCTGTACCTCCGACAATATCCAGAATTTCCTGGCTGTTCTGTTTCACTGTGGATGACGGCGTATAATCTTCATCTCCATACAGGAATTTATGGAGCTCTATAACATTAGACTCCAGATCTGTAGGCACAATTACACTTCCCTTTACCGTAGCAAATTTATAGTTGGTAGGGAAGCCGACGGTATCATTCATGCTGTATCCGATCATCGTCGGAAGAAGCTGAAGGATTTCCGTCTTATTCAGAGAAGTCGTAACCATCGGGAATACCTGATCCATTATGTCAAAAATGGTGCTCAGACCTGCGCTTTTCGCCTTGCTTACAATCATCTGGATAACTTTTCTCTGTCTTTCCGTACGTCCCATGTCAAGGCTGGCCGTATACCGGATACGGCAGTAGGAAGTAACCTGCACACCATTCAGATGATAACGATAGTCAATTTTCTCAATATCCTCCGGCTCCGGCGGAAGTTCAATAGGTGTATAATCTTTTCCAGTCTCTTCCGAAGTCTCCACACAGTAATTGTTCATGTGAACGATTTCCGCATAGGACATGTCCATATCAAGTCCGCCCAGGCAGTCCACGATTGTGGCCAGAGCATCAAAATTCACAGTAGCGTAATCTGTAATATTCAAATCAAGATTGGTGTTCAGCATGGTAATCGCCTGTTCCGGCCCTCCGTAGGCATAGGCCGCGTTGGCCTTGGAATAGGTGCCGTCTCCCAGATTCAGCAGCGTATCCCTGTATATGGAAACCAGCTTTACATCCTTCGTATCATTGTTGACGCTGGCAATGATCATCGTATCGCTGTTCTCCGTGCCAAGAGCCGGATTCTTATCTCTGTGGTCAATACCAAACAGGGCATAGGTCGTATAGCCTGTAAGGTTGGAGGTCTCTGAGTCGATCGCATCCTGAACTTCCTGGTTTACCTGAATCTTGCTGTCGTCCATCACCGGCTGATTTACCTTGTCCAGCTTGGAATTCAGCTGTCCGTATACATACAGGCCGCCGATAAACAGCAACAGCACAATGATCTCTACTGCAAACAGTATCTTTTTTGTTTTTGATCTTGGTTTTGCCATGTTCTTTCCCCTTATCTTTTAATATGCATTTTTATTGATGAAACCTTTAAAAACTGTCAAAAACAATATTTTTATGTCAAACCCTATGGTCCAGTTTTCAATATAATAAAGGTCACAATCAATCCGTTTCCTGATCGAAGTATCGCCCCGATATCCGTTTACCTGCGCCCATCCGGTCAGGCCGGGACGAACCTGATGCTTCACCATATACCGCGGAATTTCTTCCCGGAATTTCTCCACAAAGAAAGGTCTTTCCGGCCTGGGGCCCACCAGGCTCATATCTCCCCTCAGAATATTAAAAAGCTGGGGAAGCTCGTCAATACTTGTCCGGCGCATAAACTTTCCAATTCCCGTCACCCGGGGATCATTCTTCACTGTCCATGCCTTTCTCTCTTCCGTCTCAGGCTGAATCTCCATGGAACGGAATTTGTACATGCGAAATGTTTTATTATGGAGGCCAACCCTTTCCTGCTTGTAAATCAGCGGACCGGGAGAAGTCAGTTTAATCAGAATGCACATGAGAAGCATAACCGGCGAAGAGACGATAATGGCCATAATAGAGCCTACGATATCCATGGCTCTTTTTACCATGGCGTTAAACGTATTGCTCAGAGGCACATACCGGATATTAATAACCGGAAGGCCAAGTATATCTTCCGTATATGGTTTTGTAGGTATGATTTTATTATAATCAGGAATAAACTTGGTATGAACTCCCGATTTCTCACACATCGCAACAATCTCTTCGAGACGATAATATTCGCTTAACCCCAGGGTAATCGCGATTTCATCCAGACGGTTGGTCGGAAGGATCACCATCAGATTGGCAATTCTGCCGATGACCTTCACTCCTTTGTACATTGTTCCTGCCGGAACATTGTCGTCCAGAATTCCTCGGACTACATATCCCCACTGGGGATTCTGCTGAATTCTGTCAATATATTCTTCTGCCGCACGGCTGTATCCCACAAGTATCATTTGTTTCTGATTGTGCCCCCGCTTCCGCATATCCCGCAGAAACGCAAATATCAGCATGCGGACGGACCACTCCAGGATAATGTTGATCACGCAGAAAATATAAACGGTCAGTCGGGAAAAGTCGCTTTCCTCCAGCATATAGAGTGCGAATACAATCAGAAGCAACCCAAGCACATTCGCCTTGATCACATTAGCCAGAACCAGTCTCCGTCCCTGCATATGCATCGGCTCATAAAGCGTAAATGCCTGGTAGAGAAGAAGGTAGCCCGGAATAATGAAAACCAGAGCAAACATATATTGTTCAAAAGTGAGAGCCCGCACTGCCGAGCCGGAAAACGGCCCTATAAACCGAAGCATCCACGCAATCACATAGGAGCCGGCGATGACAAAAGCATCTATCAGCATCTGAAGACGACTGAAATTCTTCTGGTTATCCTGAATCAATTTCTGCCACCTCAATCCATTTCATAATGTTTATCTTATAATAGTTATCCTGCAAAATCAATACGATCTTGCTGTTTATTTTATAAAATTAAAATGAAAATCTGTAATATCCCCTTACGACGCAAGACGCCGAAAGATATTCGCCCACAATTCCACCTGAATTGCCGCATAATTGGAAAGATGTTTCAAAGAAAACGGAACCTTTTTTCCTTTTCTGCTGATGGAAAAGCCGTTTTTAATTCCTGCCAGATATTCCCTTCCCATTCCTTTTGCCGCAAAAAACAGAAATTTTATTCCAAATCCCGCAGCAAGGAACGGCAGATTCAGCAGTATCTGCAGAAACGGCATATTTTTATAAATCAGATAGATGTTATTTCTGGAAGAATATCTTGTTTTAAACTGGTTATACCGGGAGCCGCTGGTGCCGCTGCCAACGTGGTATACTATTGCTTTCGGCGCATACCAGTTCTCGTATCCATAGATTTTGGCCCTGTACCCGATATCCGTATCCTCCAGATAGGCAAAATGCTCCTCATCGAAACAGCCGATCTGCTCCAGTATTTTTTTTCTGTAAATAGCCGCTCCTCCGCAGGCCGCAAAAATCGGCTCTTCCTTTTCGTATAAATGGATGTCTTTTCCCTTGCCCCTGGCATAGGACCATCCAAGAGCACAGTAGTAATTCCCCGCGTCATCCAGCTTATCCCTGTCGTGATACTGAACCATTTTCGCTCCGCAGGAAAAAGCGTTTTTGTGCCTTTTTAGCGCAGCCAGCATTTCCTCCACAAAATTCTCCGCCACTTCTGTATCGTTATTCAAAAGCAGCACATACGGCGCTTTTGCCGCCCGAATGCCTTCGTTGACCGCCCTGCAGAATCCAAAATTTTCCGGAAGCTCAACAATATGAACCCAGGGATAACTGCCCGCCACAAAGGAACAGCTTCCATCAGAAGAACCGTTATCTACAAGAATCACTTCAAAATCCCGCATGGTCTGACCTTCCAGACTCCCGAGAACGCTGTCCAGAAAAGCAATTCCGTTAAAATTCGGTATAACCACCGATACTTCCATATATCCTCCTTACCCCTTCTTCATCATGCCCGGAAGAGGGCGAAGCGAATAATTCCATTTTGTCAGAGAGAGATTTTTATTGTAATAGGGATCACCCTTTTTCAGAATGCCGATCCAGCGGCTCCGCATGTATTCGATTTCCTCCTGAAAGCGGCGTACCTTTTCTTTGCTGTCCTCAGCGCCTCTCGTCTTTGATTCCGCATGGTAAAGCTGTACATAGGGATCGTATACAATCAGTTTCCCGGTCTCCCTGACTTTCAGGCAGAGATCCACATCATTAAAGGCTACCGACAGTTTTTCCGTAAAGCCGCCTGCCGCCTCAAACGCCTCTCTCTTCATCATCATACAGGCAGCCGTCACAGCGCTCATATCCTGAAGAAGAGATGCCTTGTGGAGATATCCTGTCCGGTTGGCAGGCATATCTACAAACATGTGTCCGGCAATTCCCCCAATTCCAATTACACAGCCCGCATGCTGAATCGTATTGTCCGGATAGATCAGCTTAACCCCCACGGCTCCCACTTCCGGCCGCTGACAGACCCCAAGCATTTCCCTCAGCCATCCGGAGGTAATCACAGTTACATCATTGTTGAGAAACAGCAGATATTCTCCTTTTGCCTGACGTACCCCGTAGTTATTAATTGCCGAATAATTAAATTCTTTTTTCCATCTCAGCAGGCGGATACGGGGATCTGCGGAAAGCTCTTTATAATAATGAAAAATTTCTTCTGTTGTACTGTTGTTTTCTATAATCAAAATTTCATAATTAGGATATTCTGTTTTCTCGCGTATGGACTCTATACAGGCCTTCAGGGTTTCCCTCTCGTCCTTATTGGGAATAATAATGGAAACCAGAGGCTCCCCCTGCACAGGATACGTCACCCGGTAAAAGCCAAGATCCGGCGTATGAGTTACCTGCCCCTTTACTCCTGTACGTTCCAGGTGAGCTTCTATGGCGCGTTTTCCGGCCTCAAAAGCATACATCTTGCTTGCCGGATTGTCTGCTGTGGACGCTTTATGGGTTCTCCAGTGATAAAGAATCTCCGGAATATGGCCCACTTTCTCCGCCTGCTCTACACAGCGGAAAATAAAGTCGTAATCCTGTGCCCCATCAAACTCCTGCCGGAATCCTCCGGCCTTTTCCAAAACGGAACGCTTCACTACAAAAAAATGGCAGATATAATTATTGGAACGGAGAAGATCCAGATTAAAATCCGGCTTCAGATGAGGCTGGAAATGCTCTCCCAGATCGGTTGTCACCTTATCCTCGTCCGTATATACTGCATCCATGCCGGGATTCTCTGCCAGGGCCTTCGCAACCTCATAAAGCGCATTCGGAGCCAGAAGATCGTCATGATCCAGAATTCCCACAAACTCGCCGGAAGTCATGGAAAGAGCCGCGTTGGTATTCCCCGCAATTCCAAGATTCTCTCCGAGATTCTGAATGCAGATACGCTTGTCGCGGGCGCTGTATCTTTCCAGCACCTCCCGCATGTCCCCGTCATCCGGACTGCCGTTTGCAATGCACAGCTCCCAGTTTTTATAAGTCTGCACCAAAAGGGAATCCAGCATCTGGGTCAGAAACAGCTTCGGTGTACGGTAGGCAGGAACCGCCACGCTGATCAGAGGTTCATAGTCCAGCCTGCTGCGTCTCTGGCGGTTCAGCTCTGCCTCATCAGGGACATACGCTTCATACCATGGGCCATATGGAACCTCTTCCGGCTCAAACCGCTCATGCAGCCGTATCCAGAACTCTTTTGGACCGTAGTGTTTCAGATAGCGGAACCCCTTCTGTACCGTATAAGGATTCAGTTTCTTGATCATACGTCCCCACTGAATCCTGCCTCCTGTATTCTGTTTTTTATCCATAATTTATAATCCTCAGATATTGTCGATTTTACATACATTTTACTTTTAACCGGCTTTATTTTATCATTGCGCCCTGTTTTTTGCAAGGCTGTAAACATAATTCCTCGAGAAAAGCAGACAATAAGGTGTTGAATTGGATCGAAAAATGGGATATGATAAGTTTTGAGACAGTCTCCGCAGAAGAATTGTTTTTTTCTGTTTTTTGCGGAATAATAATTTACAGATTACAATACAAAACGGGAGTATATTATGAAAATAAAAAGATTTTTTGCCGGACTGCTGGCAGCAGGGCTCACTTTTTCCCTGCTGTTCCATATTCCGGTCAAAGCCGCAGAGGAAACCGCAGCATCTGCCTCAGGAATCACCACCAACAGTATTTCCGGGTGGCCGCAGGGTCCTGACATCACCTCTACTGCGGCAGTTGTTATGGAAGATACCACAAATACTATCGTGTATGCCAAAAATATGGATCAGACGCTCTTCCCCGGCGGAACTGTAAAAGTAATGACTACGCTTCTGGCTCTGGAGAACAGCCAGCTGACCGATCAGGTGACCATGACCGCCACAGGCGTGTCCGGCGTTACCGATGGAGGGGCGAATATTTCCGCTCAGCTTGATGAAGTTTTCACCATGGAACAGTGTCTCTATGCTATGATGCTGTCCTCCGCCAATGATATTGCTCTGCAGGTGGCGGAACATATCGGCGGCTCCGTAGATGCCTTTGTGCAGATGATGAACACAAGAGCCTCCGAGCTGGGCTGCACCAATACTGTTTTCACAAATCCCACCGGCCTTCCGGATGAAAATCAGCACACTACGGCTCACGATATGGCTCTGATTATGAAAGCCGCCATCGATAATGACACCTTCTGTACGATTGCCGGAACTACTTCCTATACAATACCGGCTACAAATGTTGCCGGCGGGGAGCGTGTCCTGACCAACAATTTTTCTATGACCAACAGTGCCAATGCCGCCTATTATCAGTATTGTCTGGGCGGTCGTGAAGGATATACCGAAGCTTCCGGCAGCACCCTTGTATGCGGAGCCAGAAAAGATGACATTACGCTGATCGCGGTTGTTCTTCAGGGCGCTTCCGGCACCACCGGTACGGAAGCCGGAAGTCTTCTGAATTACGGATTCGACAATTTCCAGATGCTTTCCCTGGGCGATACTGATTTTAATATGCTTTCCGGGGGCAACGTCTATGTCCCGGCTGGCACTTCCGCCGATGCTCTCACCACAGAAGATTCCCAGGGAGAAAACGGCCAGACAAACCGCCAGTATTATTTTGGAGGCACTCCTGTAGGAACTGCGGTAATGGCCGCTGTTCAGGAGCAGGACAAAAGCCTGGCGGAACAAAGCCAGCAGAATCTCGCTGCTGCCCAGAATTATTCCGTTTCCCACACCAATCTTCCTTATTATATTATCGGGGGCGCAGGCGCTCTCCTGGTGATACTGATTCTTGCAGGAATCATAAAAACCGCAAAGTCATAATTCACGGTACTGCTGTTTACGGATAAAAACGCTGTCAAAAGTGAAAAAAATTCTTGAAAACATAGGATATATGCTGTAAAATACAACTTGATATAGGGGAGTAGCCAGCACTGTTTTCGTGCGATTAGGTCAACATACATGAGTGCAAGCTCTGGCTTAATCTATACCTTCAGACTAACCGGTATATGACAAGACCTGTGTTCCATTCATGGCAGGGACACAGGCCTTTTTGATTTCATAGAAAATCGGTACACTTTTTTCGGAAAAGCACTGGTTTTTATGGGGCAGAACTGTTATGGAACCCGGAGACAGGGCGCTATCATGGAGCTGGCGGAGACAGATTTTCCCATATAGATCTAAGAAGGAGGAACTTTTATGGACTTTTTAATTTCAGGCATTACATCTATCACCCCGCAGCAGATCGTCATGTATGTCATCGGCGCTGTCCTGATCTGGCTTGCTATCAGCAAGGATCTGGAACCAGTTCTTCTGCTTCCGCTGGGCTTTGGTGCAATCCTTGTAAACCTGCCTGACTCCGGCGTTTTGAATCAGACACTGGCCGGAATCGGCGAAACAAACGGCATTATTGAATGGCTGTTCGATGTTGGAATCGAAGCTTCCGAGGCAATGCCCATTCTGTTGTTCATCGGAATCGGCGCCATGATCGATTTCGGTCCGCTGCTTGCCAACCCCAAGCTGTTTCTGTTCGGAGCCGCTGCACAGTTCGGTATCTTCGCAGCAATTCTGGTAGCCGTATTCCTGGGCTTTGACCTGAAGGACGCCGCCTCCATCGGTATCATCGGTGCAGCCGACGGGCCAACATCTATCCTGGTGTCACAGGTGCTGGGATCTAATTATGTCGGGCCGATCGCTGTGGTGGCCTATTCGTACATGGCTCTCGTACCGATCATCCAGCCGGTTGTCATCCGTCTGCTCACAACAAAAAAAGAGCGCTGCATCCATATGGAATATAAGGCGGTCAACGTATCCAGAAAGGCAAAGATCATTTTCCCCATCGTTGTTACCTTTGTAGCAGGTCTGGTCGCTCCAATGTCTGTTTCCCTTGTAGGATTTTTGATGTTCGGAAATCTGCTTCGTGAATGCGGCGTGCTGAATAATCTTTCAGACACAGCGCAGAATGTACTTTCCAATCTGATTTCTCTGCTCCTCGGCATTACAGTTGCCTTCAGCATGAGAGCGGAATCCTTCGTAAATCCGCAGACTCTTCTGATCATGGTCATCGGTCTGGCAGCCTTTATCTTTGACACTGCTGCAGGTGTTCTCTTTGCGAAGCTTCTGAACCTCTTCACAAAGGAAAAAGTAAACCCGATGATCGGAGCTGCCGGTATTTCCGCGTTCCCCATGGCAGCGCGTGTCGTTCAGCGAATGGCTCTGAAGGAAGACCCCAGCAACGTTCTGATCATGCAGGCTACCGGTACCAACGTTTCCGGACAGATCGCGTCTGTTGTAGCCGGAGGCGTTATCTTAAGTGTTGTATCCAGTATTCTGTAATCT
>DWYN01000128.1 GCA_019118645.1 Candidatus Blautia excrementipullorum
GAAGAAAAGCTGTCTGTTCATGATCCGTTGATATTGCCTTATTCGGCGCTGCCGGTCATAAATGGAACCGGAACAGAATATATTGAGGGAAACCGTGAAACAGAAGAAAGAATCCTGAAGTTTTTGCAGGAGCAGAGAATCCGGATCCAGCTGCAGCGGTGCATGGCCTTGTCAGAAAACGCAATGGGACGGCTGAAAGAAAGCATGGAGCAGATATCCTCGCAGCAGGAGCAGCGGCACCTTCAGCTTATGCAGGCCGTTACAACGGACCTGCAGGGCTTTGTCATGAGAAAAAAGTCGGAAATCAGCTTATCCTATCAGGAAAACACAAACGAGAAATTAAAGGCGATTGGAGAAAACGTTGACGTCTGGATTCGGGATAAAAAGAGAGAAGTATATGAAGCGTTTCAAAAACCGGCAACGGAAAGCGGCATACGGGATTTTTTACAGACAAAGCTGAATCCTTTGCTGGAGGAAAAGAAATCGGAAATTTTGAAAAATGCCGGCATATCCGCAGAGAGCTCCTCGAAGTATTTGAGTGAGATACAGTCAATAGCGGAAGGGCATTGCAGACGCTTTGAAGCGGATTTTAAGAGAGAATACCGGCAGCTGGAACTGCTTGCGCATGATCTGGTGCAGGAGGTGGATAAAAGCGTCCGTCTGGATGATTCCTTGATGACAAATATACAGGCTAATATTGCCATCCGTCAAAAGGTTGAGGCCAACGTCAAACAGTCAAACCGTGGTTTTATGGGATATGCGGGAGCGGGAGCGGCAGCCGGGGCCGCGATCGGTTCAGTTGTCCCGATTATTGGAACAACAGCGGGAGCTGTTATTGGCGCCGTTGCCGGCTTTATGCGGTTTAGCAAAAAATCAGACGATTCATCCAGAGGGACGGCTTTCCGCAATCAGGTGGCCGGAGATGTCAACGCGGTGGTAGAGCAGTATTTCAGAAGCTTGAAAGATAGTGTGCTGCAGTTTTTTTATCAAAATGCAGCAAATTGCTGGATGCAGGTCGAGCGTGTTATGGATCAGTATCTCACGCAGTATACTGGTATAGTTCATGAAATGAGAAAACGCGATCAGCATGCGCAGGAAGAGGCCGCATTAAAAATCCGGGCCATTCAGGGCGATATCAGCTTAACGCAGCAGCAGCTTGAACAAATAAAGTCAGTAAGATACAAAATCAGTCAGATGTAAGTAAGAGAGGAGTAAAGCAGTGATGGATACAATCCGGGAATTTGATTCCGTATGGAAAAAGTTTATGGTGATGTGCCGGGCAAAGCTGATGGAAAAAAGCAAACAATGCGCATTAAGCGGTGCTGCGGCGGAGATGTCGGTTCAAGATGCGGCCTCCATGTGGTTCGATCCATACAACGCATGCGGCCAGTGGCTGAAACAGCTGGAAAAGGAAGAACCGCAGACGGCTGAGAAAGTCAAAACGATTTTACAGGAAATCAAGCTGGAGGAAATCCCAGAGAAAAAAGGTTTCCCGGAACTTGGCGTTATCGGGATTGCGGCAGGAGGAGCGGCGGCCGGCGCCGGTGTCGGGGCGTGGATTCTCCACTTAGGGACATGGGGAACCCTCCTGTCAGCGGCAATTCCAGCGGTGGCTTTGTACCCGGCGATGAAAGGATATCAGAAAAGCGAAAGGGAAAAGGCGGAAAGAGAAGGAATTACAAAATATCTGGAACAGCTTTCCCTTGTCCGGGAGGAAATTGACGGGGTATTGAACTGTTCTGCCTGCTAAATTTATAACCCTGCATAAGACAAAAACGGTCTGGTCTGCCTTTTGAAAGCTGCGGACTGGGCCGTTCTTAAAACCTTATTTTTGAAGTCAGAGCGGAAAGAAAGGGAAAATTATGATTGATGTTAAAATTTCTGTGAACAATGTTGATTATGAAGCCGCTTTGGATACACTGCTTCCAGTGCTGCTGGAGCATTTGTCAAAAAAATCTGAGAACGCTTTTTTGGTTTCCGTCTTGTCGAAGACCAAAGGTGTTTCGTCAATAGCGGCAAAAGCGGCTTTAAAAGCGCTTCCGCAGGATACGAGGGATGAGCTTGCCGTGGCGTGCTTAAACCATTATAAGGAGGATATTCAGCGTCTGCTTACCGAAGCGTCGAAACAAAAGGGGATTGCGCTGCAAATTGAAGGGATTGATATCGCTGTGGCACAGAATTCTGAAGCCGGTCAATAACAGAGCGCCAAAAAAGCGGTTTTGAAGGTGAAAAATGCAGACAAGAGTTATTTTTGAGAATGATATGATAAAATGGCGATAGGTCGGTTAAGGCAATACAAAGGAGGATGTGAAATGGAACGTACAGTTTATAATGCGGACAAAATGTATACATATATCCGCGGATATGCATCGGGGGTTGGTATGATCCAGACGCTTAAGGCACTTTCTTTTGCCAGGGAAAAGCATAATGGACAGAAACGTAAAAATGGCGATCCGTATATTGTGCATCCTCTTACTATGGCTTGTAATGCGTTGAGTATGGGAATTCGAGATGACAATACCATAGCAACAATTCTTCTGCATGATGTTTGTGAAGATTGCGGTGTGGCTTTAGAAGAACTTCCGGTAAACGATATTGTCCGCAGGGGCGTTCAGCTAATGACTTTC
Organism: Candidatus Blautia excrementipullorum; assembly: GCA_019118645.1. Classification (GTDB taxonomy): domain Bacteria; phylum Bacillota; class Clostridia; order Lachnospirales; family Lachnospiraceae; genus Blautia_A; species Blautia_A excrementipullorum. The sequence goes on from DWYN01000128.1 coordinate 2,628, forward strand.
GAAGTTTTGCCAGGAGAAACAAAAGATATTGCCAAGACCAGATATTATAATATGCTCATTCAGAGTAAGGAAGCTGTGATTACCAAGTTTATCGACCGGTGCCATAATGTTTCAAGTATGGCAGGTACTTTTTCTGTTGAAAAGCTCAAGTCTTATATAAAAGAGACAAGAACTTATGTACTCCCACTGTTGAGACAAGCTAAGGATCATTATCCAGAGGAATCAGACAGGCTGTTTATGCTGAAATATCATATCACAAGTGTGGTTGATGCAATCGATTTGACAATGCAGGCATACGAAAGCAGAAATGAAGATACTGAAACAATAGAATAAAATAGCGCTTTTAGATGTATGTATGAATAGATATGCGGAGGATTAACTATGTTTAACAAATCTATTGAACGCGATTTCGGTAAGGGCTTTCTCTTTTCAATGGAGACTTTAAACGTGACAGAGGAAGATCTGGAGAAATATCAAAGCGGCACCCCCCTTGACGCGGACAAATTCAAAGACTGCAATGTGAGGTTTTTTACCGATGGTTATTATCCGAGGGTTGTTCGGCTCTCTAAGGATATTCCGACTTTTGATTCAGGAGATCGGGAATATGATTCATGGCATGACTTGTATTTAGTACAAGAGCAAAGCGGAAATATTCATGCTGTTTATTGCACCGGTGGTTATCGCATTGCAACAATTCAAGGATACGCCAAAGTGCATCAATTACCAAACATATTAAAGAAATATTTTTTCTAATTAGTGAAACGGCGACAGCATACCTACAAATAAATATAATCCTAAATAAAAGAAGGAGTCCTTTGCTATGAGAAACGATTTTGATGATTATTGCCCAGCCTCTGTTTCGAGAGGTGAATTGGAAGATATAGCTAGCATTACAGTTAGATTAATGCCATATTATGGCCGTGATATAGAGAAAATGCGGGATATGCCCAGAGAACAGGCAGTCGCTTATAGGCAGGAATTGAGAGAAAAAGGAATGTTCTATGATGCCGCTAAGGCAGTAGATATTTATTCGCACGGTAATTTTTGTGCATCTCATCTCAGTAATTTTTGTAAGACAGATTTTATATTTGAGGGTATAAACATCAAGTCAATGGAAGGTTTTTTTGCAATCACTAAAAACTTCAAATCAAGAAGAACAGATTCATATATGCTCTCTTGCAGGCAAAGAAGCAAAAAAGGCAGGTCTGGCAGTTGCAGGCTTTGATGGCAAACATCTCTATTGGCAAGGAGAAACGATTGATCGTTTTTCCGAACAATATCATGTTCTTGTTCGCAGAGCGTATCATGCAAGATTTGAACAGGATAACCTCTTTAGAAAAGCGCTGATGGAAGCGAAAAACAAACAGCTTTTACATACAATTGGGAATAATGATCCTAAAGTAACGATATTGACCGTAGATGAATTTATTGGCTTTTTGCAAGAACTTCAGGAAAAATTGTGAGCTCGCGCAGTTTAGCAAACAATACGTTTGATTGTATGCTCCTCTAGCGTAAATGACAGGAGCATATGATCTAAAGAGGTAGTAAATTGAAAACAATGAATATTTTTGACGATACCATAAGAATAGTCCGCCAAGGCTATTATAAAAGATGGCAAAAGAATCAACTTAAAGCTTAAGGACAGTGAAATGAAAACGGTAAGAGTGTTTTTATCTGAAGAAGTCCATGCATTAAGCGAGTATAAGTTTGAAAAACATATTTTTTATATTGGAAAATGCGGTCATAGCTGTGTGGATATGGATTCTTTTGTTGTGGCTCGCAGAAATTATAGGCAACCTTATTTAATCAGTAATATGTTATATGTCAAAAAAATAAAATAATAGAACTAGGGGGATATTTAAATAGTACAATAGTGATTATTATTGTAAATATGGGAGTAGAAAAGTGTTCGTTACATAATAAATCACCTTTTTCATTTGACAGCTTTCTTCTGTAATTTTCCTTTATCTTCTTTTTTTGATAGAATAGTCGTATTATGCGCATTCGCCTTTTGGCGGGTGCGCTTTTTTCATGTCTGCAGAAAAAAGTCATGGTTAAAGATACATAGCGGCAGGCCGCCGCCCCGACAATCTGAATTTTTCAAAATTTCAGATTGATCGGAGGAAACAGCCGTGGCTTACAACAAAGCCAAAGCGGAGAGAGAATGGCTCCGCTGGAAAGAAGCAGAAGAAAAGAAACTCAGAGAACTTGGCGTGGATGAAGAAACCATCCAGCGCCTTCATACATACGATTGGGCGCAGTTCAACAAAGAGCGCCAGTACCTGCAGCGACAGGTGGAATGGTCACCATATATAGATTGGGTGTCAGCGCAGGATCTGGAATTGCCCGTGGAAGATACGGAATCCCTGTTGGACAGCATCGAGGATATAGAGCTTTTTTCTTTATTACATAATGTAGACAAGCTCACCCTCGAAATTCTCTTCATGAAGATGGACGGATATGGCAGCAAGGAAATCTCAGAGAAAACCGGCCTGTCAGTAAACGCCATTGATCTGCGGATTTTCAAACTCAAGAAAAAATTAAAAAATTTTTTATAAGCGGAAAGATTTTGGCCTTTTTCCTGGGCTATGGGACGAACGGGGAAAAAGAAACGTTCGCCTTGCAGCTTGAAAAGTAAATACCAGCCATGCGGGTACGTTCCCGCCTGAGCGAGCGACTAAAAGTTTGTTATGCACAAACTGCGGAAAAAGCGCCAAGACAATCCAGAGCCATAGCTGCCTCCCTTTTCAGGGATGGCGGCTTGTGTTGTTGGCTTTGAGCGATGCATTTTGACCGGAAAGAGGGAGTAGTTTCCCTTTTCGCCATGACCTTGGGCGGGGTATTATGATACGCGCTATCGTTTGCCCACACGTCAGATGGGCTGGCCGACCTTGGGTTGTAATCAGCAAGACCTTCGGGGAGCCAGTGAACGGCTTGTCAACTGCAAGCCTGCCCGCATGGTTCCCAAGGTTGCCGGGGGGCGAGCAGCAAATACGGCACATCAAATTCAACTCTTTTATTTTTATTCAGATTGCCGTTGACGGCGAATCCGTGCGGCGCAGGTTTTCTGCGCCGCATTAGTTTGCCGCCAACGCACAAGAGCAGATTGCTCTAAGGAGAATGTGCCGAAATGAACAAGAGCCTGAAAGAGCAGGCCCATGGAGAGATCGAACGGATCTTCCGAATCCTTCTCCCTCAAAACGGGCTGGCAGTTCGGGAAGAACAGATTACCCTCTGCCACGCCATGCTGGACACCCTGCTCAAAAACAATATCGCTTTATGCGACGCGGGAGTCGGGATCGGCAAGACCTACGCCTACCTGACCGCCTGTATTTTACTGAAAAAGTTTGCCCCGCATGGGCCTGCCGGTTCCCAGCCGGTGGTGGTTTCCACCTCCAGCGTTGCCCTGCAGGACGCCATCAT
>DWYN01000129.1 GCA_019118645.1 Candidatus Blautia excrementipullorum
AAAGACCTGAAGGAGCATGGTCTGGCTGCCATTGAAGCCATCTATTCCTCCAATACAGGTCTGGACGAAAGCAATATGCGCCGTCTGGCCCGGAAAATGAATCTGAAAGTATCCGGGGGATCTGATTTCCATGGAAAAAACAAGCCGCTGATCGACCTGGGAAGCGGACGGGGAAATCTGAAAATTCCCTATACGGTTCTGGAAGAGCTAAGAAAATAAGCTTTTGGATTGCTTCTCCGTAAAATATCGTTTTGCCTCTTCCATAAAAAACGTAACAAGGAGATTGTCCTCCTCCATAGACGCCAGCCCTACGTCGTAAATAGTATTCTTTCCGATAATCGGTTTATACACGATAGAAGGCGCCTGCTGTCTGCGGCAGCTTTCTCCTGTGATATGAATCCCTCCCGTAGAACGAATGGCAAAAGGGACCATTTCAATATTGTCTGTCTCAATGGTACTCCGGAACGTCACATGAAGCTCCCACAGCATTTCCTGTGTCAACTCCTCGGAAAAATCATCGTTTCCCAGCCGAATCAAGGTACTGTCCGAAAGTTCCTCTACTGTAACTGCATTCTTCCGGGCCAGCGGATGATCTTCTCTCATCATTGCTACCATATGCGTTGTCCCCAGTTTCTGAAATTTCATGCCGTCCGGCAATCTGCCTTTATAACAAAGATAAGAGCCTATTTGAATCTTTCCTCTCTGCAGATCCTCTTTTAGAGCCTGCGGCTGGTAATTTGTCAAGCAGGTAAGCCTCACATACGGATACTTTTCCCTGATGTCATTCAGAAATTCATCAAAACATCCGCCCATCAGATAATACAGAATACCTATAGAGAGCGCTCCTGTTATCTCATTGGAAAAATATTTATTTCGATTGAGAAAAGATTCATACTCCTTCAATATTTTACGAAAAGATTTCTCAGCATTTTCGCCTGCCCGTGTAAGGGAAATTCCATGGTTTGAAGACTCCACAATCCGAAACCCCAGCTCTTTTTCCATGGCTTGAATATGCCGTGATAAAGTCGGCTGAGAGATAAACAGCTTTGAAGCAGCAGCTGAATAATTCATGGCATCCGCCAGCTCAAGAAATTCTTTCATGTATTCTGTTTTTATTACAATCACCCCTTTGAGAAAAGCATAACACAGGCATTCATGTTATGCAATATTTGCATAACTATACGCAAAGTATCATAACCCTTTTTCTGCAGTTATTTTACAATAGAATTATCAAGAAATAATTTGGAGGGTTGTACGATGAAACTATTTGATTCACTGAATATGGACGAAGTAAGAAAAAGCTGGGCGGAAAAAGACAATACAGAGCTTTCCTTCTATGGGGGAAAATCCCCTGCTTTTACCCCTGCTGTGCAGGGCCAGGATACAGGTATGGATCCCAATTCCGGAATCCAGCATTACTGCGCACTGCACAATGTATTCGGCGCCTTTGAATTCACTGGGTGGATGGACGAGTGCAAATCCATTTCCAAAACCGGCTATATCGGAGACTGGTCCTGGTTAAACAAAATCCGTATCACCGGTCCTGATGTCATTAAGTGTATGGAACAAAGCACCATCAATGGCTATCGGAAATTTTCCGTCGGAAGAGGCCGCCATATTATTTCCGTTCTTCCCAACGGCAAAATTATCGGTGACGGTATCGCATTCCGTGAAGCAGAGGATCAGATTCTCTGTACCGGCGGCACCATGGTGGCCGAGGGACGAATGATCCAGACAAAAGACTGTAACGTAAAGGTAGAGGATCTGACCGCTGAAATTTTTAATTACCATGTGCAGGGTCCTGTTTCCACCGCTGTAATAGAAAAACTTACGGGAGAAGACATCAGCGATCTGCCTTTCATCACTTTTCGTGATGTAACAATCGCCGGAAAAAAAGTCCGCCTTTACCGGGGCGGCATGTCTGGTGAGATAGGCTACGAATTGTTCGGCCGCAGTTCCGACGGTTCTGTGATATGGAACGCAGTTGTGGAAGTCGGAAAAGAATTCGGTCTCCGCCAACTGGGCATGAGAAGCCTGATGCTGAATCATCTGCAGGCTTACTTCCCTACAATCTGGGTAGACTTTATCCCCGCAGTCGTTCCAGGTGCGGAAGCTCTTCACAGATCTCCCGTTGACTTTGGGTGGGATCATCTTATGGATAAGACCAGGGATTTCCCAGGCAAATCAATCCTCCTCGAGGAGCAGGCAAACCCCAAAACAAAATGTGTAACCCTAGAGTGGAACAGTGAAGACTGTATCAACATTTTTGCATCCCTGTTTGATCCGGATAACGAGCCCTTCGAGCAGATGCCCCTTCCGGTAAACACTTCCGATTATTCCGCTGCCTGCCCTCAATTTATCCCTGTTTTCAACCAGAAACATCAGATGATCGGATTAGCCTCCAACCGCGGCTACAGCTGTCAGTTCAAAAAAATGCTCGCTCTGGCAGATTTGGAAACAGAATATGCAAAAGAAGGAACTGAAGTTTTGGTTCTCTACGGTTCCGAAGGCCAGCGGCAGACCATGATCCGGGCTACTGTAGCCAAAACACCTTATAAATCCGATAATCGGAAATAACCACTTTATTTTGGAAATTGATTTTTCCTGCAACGCAAAAGGCAGCCGGAAATTTTCTTCCCGGCTGCCACCTCTTTTTGTCTCCGTGTCTTCCGCAGCTCTCTATCTGGGATTCCCCATAAAGAACAGCGCCACAGTTCCCGGGCCGGAATGGGCGCCGATAGTCGGCCCCACATGATTGATGATAAACTTCTCGATGCCGAAGCGCTCCTGCACCAGCTTCTTGACATATTCCGCGTCTTCGACGCAGTCGCCGTGGCTGATGAATACCACATCATTCTGGTCCTCGTATCCCTTGATCTGGTCCGCCATGCGGTCTACCAGAGCGGAAAGGGA
>DWYN01000015.1 GCA_019118645.1 Candidatus Blautia excrementipullorum
CAGGAGGAAAAAATCATGACAAGTTTAATCGCTATCGGAGCAGGTATTGCAGCTTTAACAGGTATTGGAGCAGGTATTGGTATTGGTCTGGCTACATCCAAGGCAGTGGAGGCGATCGCAAGACAGCCGGAAGCTGAAAGCAAGATCAGCAAGAACCTTCTTCTGGGATGCGCTCTTGCCGAAGGTACCGCAATCTTTGGTTTCGTAGTAGGTCTTCTGATCGTTGTCATGCTTGGCTGATTATTTACAAAAGAATAAGAAAGGCAGGTATAGACGATGGTTCAAATCAATCTGAATCTTGTCTTTACGATCATTAACCTGTTGATCCTCTATCTTCTGATGAAGAAATTTCTATTTGGACCGATCATACGGGTGATGGATCAGAGAAAGGCTATGATAGATCAGCAGTTTCAGGAGGCCAAAGAAACGGAAGACAAGGCGGAGGAACTGCACCGGCATTATGAGGATGCTTTAAAATCGGCAAAAGAGGAATCTTTTCAGATTGTGGAGCAGGCCAGACAGGAGGCAAAAGCCCGGGCAGACCAAAGCGACCGGGAAGCACAGGCACGTACAGAGGCCATGCTTGCCAGCGCCAGAGAGGATATCCGCAATGAGCGGGAAAATGCCATGCGGCAGATGCAGTCGGAGATCGGAAAGCTTGCCATGGAGGCGGCAGCGAAAATCATGGAAAGCGAAAGCGGCGCCGACAAGGATCTGGCTCTATATGATCAATTTATAAAAAAAGCAGGTGATCCCGATGACAACAGCGGCCGTTAATTATGCAAAAGTTCTGTATGAACTGTCTGTCCCGCAGACTTCTGTGCAGGAGACAAAGGAGCTGCTGCGGGAATCGCCGGAATTCCAGGAAGTTCTGGAAAATCCCCTGGTCTCTTTTGAGGAAAAAGAGAAAGTAATTGACCGGCTGCTGCCGGAAGAGATGAGAAATTTTGTAAAGACAGCCTGCAGACACAACAAGGCCGGGCTTCTGAAGGAAATATTGAGTGATTATGAAGAACTGTGCAGAAAACAGCAGCGGATCCTGACTGCGGTTCTCAGATATGTAACTCCCCCAAAGGAGGAGCAGCTGGAAAACATCCGAAAATTTCTGTGCAGACAGTTCCACGCAAAGCGGGCAGACATCGAGCTTAAAGAAGACAAAAGCCTGATCGGAGGATTCGTTCTTCTGGCAGAGGGACAGGAATATGACTGGAGTCTGCGCGGACGCTACCGCAAACTGGAACAGAAATTGACCCGGAGGTGAACACATTGAGTGCAATCAATCCAGATGAGATTATTTCCATTTTAAAAGAAGAAATAAAGAATTATGATGAAATCAGCAAGAACCAGGAGATTGGCACTGTCATTTCCGTGGGAGACGGGATTGCGACAGTCTATGGAATTGACCATGCCATGTATGGTGAAGTTGTTGTTTTTGATAACGGACTGAAGGGAATGGTGCAGGATATCCGTACAAACAGTATGGGCTGCATTCTCTTCGGCAGCGACAAGGGAATTCGTGAAGGCACGAAGGTAACGAGAACAGGAAAACAGGCCGGAATCCCTGTGGGCGACGGATTTATCGGAAGAATTGTAAATGCTCTTGGAGCGCCGATTGACGGCAAGGGAGATATTAAAGAGAGCGAGTACAGACCTGTGGAATATCCTGCGCCGGGAATTATTGACAGAAAATCAGTCAGCGTTCCCCTGGAGACGGGAATCCTTTCCATTGATTCCATGTTTCCCATTGGACGGGGACAGCGTGAGCTGATTATCGGAGACCGTCAGACCGGAAAGACTTCCCTGGCCATTGACGCCATCCTGAATCAGAAAGGCAAGGATGTTATCTGCATATATGTAGCCATCGGCCAGAAGGCATCCACTGTTGCGAAAGTGGTGTCCACTCTGGAGAAACACGGCGCTATGGAGTATACCACAGTATTTTCTTCCACTGCCAGCGACTGTGCTCCTCTTCAGTATATCGTACCCTATGCGGGAACAGCCTTGGCAGAGTATTTTATGTACGGCGGCAGGGATGTGCTGATTGTATACGATGACCTCTCCAAACATGCGGTGGCTTACCGTGCCCTTTCCCTTCTTCTGGAGCGCTCTCCGGGACGTGAGGCGTATCCGGGAGACGTATTCTATCTTCATTCCAGACTTCTGGAGCGTTCCAGCCGTCTGAGTGATGAGGCCGGCGGAGGCTCTATTACTGCGCTTCCGATTATTGAGACACAGGCAGGAGACGTATCCGCCTATATCCCCACCAATGTAATTTCCATAACAGACGGACAGATTTTCCTGGAAAGTGATTTATTCTTTTCCGGTATGAGACCGGCAGTCAATGTGGGGCTTTCTGTATCCCGTGTAGGCGGAGCGGCCCAGACAAAGGCAATGAAGAAGGCGTCAGGAAGTATTCGTATTGATCTGGCACAGTACAGAGAGATGGAAGTGTTTACCCAGTTCAGTTCAGATCTGGATGACGCTACGAAAGCTCAGCTTACTTATGGAAGCTGTCTGATGGAGCTTCTGAAGCAGCCGCTCTGCAATCCGCTGAAGCTTCACGAGCAGGTGATTACCCTTTGGACGGCAACGCACAAGAAGCTGGTTCATGTGGAAAAGAAGCAGATCAAACAGTATCAGAAGGATATGCTTGACTATTTTGACAATGTTTATCCGGAAATCGGCAGAGAAATTGACGAGACAAAACAGCTTTCTGATGAACTTGGCGACAGGATTCTGCAGGTTGCAGACGAATTCGGCAGCCGGGCGGCAGACGCGGATAAGACGGCTAGGTAAAACAGCAGGAGGGACCTATGGCAAGTGCAAGAGAAATACAGAGCAGAATAAAAAGTGTCAAGGACACCATGAAGATCACAAATGCCATGTATATGATCTCCTCTTCCAAAATGAAGAAAGCAAAAAAGATCCTGGAGGATACGGAGCCGTATTTCTATAATATGCAGGCTGCAATCGCCAGGATCCTGCGTCATGTGCCGGATCTCCAGCATCCGTTTTTCAGCGTCCGTCATCTGATCCCGCAGGAGGAACGGAAGATCGGTACAATTGTTGTCACCGGAGACAAAGGGATGGCAGGGGCTTATAACCATAATATTACCAAGATGACCGATGAATTTATGGAAAGCCCGGGACATCATAAACTTTATGTGCTGGGAGTTGTCGGCCGCCAGTATTACAGCCGGAGACATGCGGATGTGGACGGCAGCTTTCGCTATACAGTGCAGAAACCTACCATGCACCGGGCAAGAGTGATCAGTGATGAGCTTGTGAGAGCTTTTCTGGAGAGGGAACTGGACGAGGTTCATATTGTTTACACGCAGATGCAGAATGCAGCGGTGATGGAGCCTGTGAACATGCAGCTTCTTCCTCTGAAAAAGACAAATTTCACTCCTTTCCAGATACCGTCGGGAACTCTTCAGGAGGAGATCGAGATGTTCCCTTCGGCAGACGCGGTGCTGGATACAATTATCCCCAACTATCTGACCGGAGTGATTTATGGATGTCTGGTAGAATCCTACGCCAGTGAGAACAACGCCCGGATGGTGGCTATGCAGTCCTCGACAGACAGTGCGAAGAAGATGCTTTCGGATCTTTCGATCCAGTTCAACCGTGCCCGTCAGGCAGCTATCACTCAGGAGATTACAGAGGTTATCGGCGGAGCGAAAGCCCAGAAAAAGAAATGACAAGTTTGAAAGCAAACTTTAAAATCTACCTGAATGGCGCAGCAGGTGCGTCAAGAGGAGGAAAGGATGAATAAAGGTAAAATCGTACAGGTTATGGGACCTGTTGTGGATGTTGTTTTCGAAGAGGGAGAACTGCCGGATATCAAGGAAGCCCTTGAGGTGGAAAACAACGGTAAAAAATGTATTATGGAAGTCTCTCAGCATCTGGGAAACCGTGTGGTTCGCTGCATTATGCTGAGTGCAAGTGAAGGACTTCAGAGAGACAGAGAGGTAACGTCCACAGGAAGCGGAATCAAAGTGCCGGTGGGCGACTGCACTCTGGGAAGACTGTTTAATGTACTTGGAGAAACTGTGGACGGCGGCGAATCGCTGGAGAAAGAAAAGCACTGGGTTATTCACAGAGATCCCCCGAGCTTTGAGGATCAGAGCCCTGCGGTGGAGATTCTTGAGACAGGGATTAAGGTAATTGACCTTCTTGCGCCCTATGCAAAGGGAGGAAAGATCGGACTTTTCGGCGGCGCCGGAGTCGGCAAGACGGTGCTGATTCAGGAGCTGATCCAGAATATTGCAACAGAACACGGCGGATATTCTATTTTTACAGGAGTAGGAGAGCGTTCCCGTGAGGGAAATGACCTTTGGACAGAAATGAAGGAATCCGGCGTTCTGGAAAAAACAGCGCTGGTGTTCGGACAGATGAACGAGCCGCCGGGATCCCGTATGCGTGTTGCGGAGACCGGTCTTACAATGGCGGAATATTTCCGTGATGAAGAGCACAGGGATGTGCTGCTG
>DWYN01000130.1 GCA_019118645.1 Candidatus Blautia excrementipullorum
TTTGATTCATTCTGTTTTCCTCCCATATATGATCATGCTTTCACTCCTCCTGCCATTATACCATCCATAATCTGTTTCTCAAAGACTGCCACAAAGATAATGATCGGAAGCAGGATGATCCATCCCATAGCGCTTACCAGATCCCAGGGAACTCCATACATATTGTCCCGCAGCGGAAGCTGTACAATGGATACGGATAAAACCTGTATATTATTGGAATAATACAGCGGTGTGAAAAAGTTATTCAGACAGGTTATGAAATTAATGATACAGACCGTAGCGATGGCAGGACGCATAAGAGGCAGCACGATCAAAAAAAGCCTCTGTATAAAATTAGCGCCATCAATAGCCGCAGCTTCTTCAAGGGATACCGGGATCTCTGAAGCAAAGTTTTTCAGGATCAGCACAGTAAACGGAATCACCGCACTGATATATAAAATAATCAGACCTATATAGGTATCATATAGTCCCACCGTTCTCATAAATTCGTACAAAGGTCTGGCGGTCACAACCTCCGGTATAAGCATAGTGGCGATCACAAAAGCAAAAGCCAGTGATACCCCTTTTGATGTAAACCTGGCAAAACCATAGGCTGCCATGCAGCACAAAATTGTCCCTACGATAAGTGTGATCCCTACGATCAATATTGTATTCCCTATCTTTTCTAAAAGCCCTACATTCTCGATCAGAAATAAATAGCTTTCCAGTGTAGGATGGTCCGGCAGATAATCAATGGGGGTTTTAAAAAGTTCTCCTGATGGAGTAATGGATGAAATAAAGATCCAGTATACAGGAAACAAGATGATAAATGCTACGACGGCAAATAAAACCCATCTTCCTACCGTTATCAATCCTCTGTATACTTTATATTTTGCGTTATCCTGCATTCTTAACCCTCCCGTCAATCCGATATCTTACTGATAAACCGCATATTAATAAAACTGAACAGAGCCATTACCATAAACAGCATAACTGCTAATGTAGCCGCATAACCTACATTCAGATTTGTAAAGGCTTCCGTAGTAATGCGGTAGGCGATCAAAGCTGTATCCTCTCCTGGTCCTCCAGATGTCATGGCATAAACAAGGTCGAAACTGGTCAGTCTCCAGAGCGTGAAGGGTATACATAATGTCAAAACATTTCTTGCGATCAGCGGAAGTGTGATCCTGAAAAAACACTGGATCCCGTTTGCTCCATCTACCCTGGCTGCTTCATAAATATCTTCGGATATAAACTGAAGACCCGACAGTACTAAAATAGCGAAAAACGGCAGATCCTTCCACAAATCTACTGCAATAACCGCAGATCTTGCTGATTCTGTATGGATCAGCCAGTTAAACTGAAAATCTGAAAAAAATCTCCGGACAAAATCATTGATCAGTCCATAGTCATTATTAAAAGCCCATTTCGCCGCCATTCCGGCTACAACAGTAGGCATAGCCCAGGGGATCAGGACAATCGTCCTCAGGAAGCGGCGTCCTTTAAATTTCATATTGAGTATCAAGGCCAGCGCTACTCCCAGCAGTATATGGAAAAACATAGATACTACAACAAACATAACTGTAAAAATCACAGATGTCTGAACCTTCGCATCTTTAAATACATTTATATAATTTGCCAGTCCTACAAATTCATCGACCCCGGCTAAAATCTTAATATCAAAAAAACTGTTCTTTATTGTGACCAGAATCGGGTATAGTGTGGTAAATCCTCTGATAAGTACAACCGGTAAAATCAAGACCCAGGGAATCCACTTCATTGCTTTTTTACTTACGGCCATATCCTTTCCTCCTTTGCTCCGCTTCTGTAAGCAAGGCTGCCACATTTCTGCGGCAGCCTTCTGTTTCCCTTACTCGCTGTACTTATCAACCAGTTCCTGGGCGTTCGTGCAAAATTCATCTACAGAAATATCTCCCTGCATACACGACTGGAAAATCGTTCCCATGTCTGTAATAAATTCCATGGTCTGGGGAAGCATAGGACGTCCTGAAACTGTACATTCTGTAGCATATCTGCTATACATTTCTTTTGCGGGATCTGAATCCGGCACTACCTTTTCAGCTACGTCTGTTCTTGCCGGATACCGGTCAAAACATTCATAAGATGCTTTCATTCCGCCTTCATCTGCCATATACTGAAGGAATTTAATAGCCGCCTCTTTATTCTTGGAAGCAGAATTTAATACATAGTTCCAGGAATCTGTGAAGACATATCTGCTTCCATCCTCTGTAAAGGACGGAACCATAGCCATATGGATCTTATCCGCTCCCAGCATACCTGCAGATTCATAATCCGTTCCGAGTCCCCACATAAACCAGCATCCGTATTTTCCGTCATTGGCTTTCGGATTCATCTGTTCGTATTTATCTGCAATCTGATCGATAGGCGTCTGTCCGTTCTGCACCATATCATAGAGGAACTGAATCGCTTCTTTATTTTCTTCTTTCGTCCAGTCGAAATAATCTCCTCCGAACATATTGACAAATTGGGCGATCTCATTAAAAACATAGGTTTTCTCCCAGGATCCTCCATATCCGTACCGTCCGTCACCTGAGACAGCTTCCATATACTTCATGAAGTCTTCCTTTGTGTCAATTGAGGTAATTCCCACTTCATCCATGATCTCCTGGTTTACCCAAAAGGCCAGATATCCTGTGTATCCGGGTACTCCGATAATATTTCCGTCTTTGTCTGTGATCATATTTTCCACATAGCCCTTGGCGAAATTATCAACAATATCTTCTGTCATAACTGTATCGTTGAGTCCTTCCAGCCAGCCGGAATTTTTAAACGCAGAACTCATCTCATCATTGATCTCTATGATATCTACGGAAGCATCGCCGGTAGATAATATAGTGGTGATTTTCTGCTGGCGGGTGTCAGAATCCGTAGGCGCTGCGATCACATTAATATTCAGTCCCGTAGCTTCTTCTACGTTATCGAGCCACTGATCAAATTCCGGGTCTGTTGTATTAATGCTATATAAGGTCAGATCGTACGCCTCATCTGAAGTACCGCTCCCTTCTCCTGATCCGGCGTCGCCGCCGCTTTCGGAACTGCCGTTTCCGCAGCCCGCAAGCATACTTGCTGCCATGACTGTGGCAAGTAACATACTCACAACTTTCTTTCTCATGTTTTCCTCCTATCCGGGCGTTCTTCTCTATTCCCGCCGCCCTTTGTTTTTGATGTACTCAGAATAACAAAAAGTTGTTTTTTTCAAAATACAATATTTTTCGATTCGTTTATATTATTTTTATCTTTATTGAATCCTATATTTCTCTCTTTTATAATAAAACTCATAGATTTATCTATATATTTAGGAGGTTTTTATGAAAAAAAACAGGATGCTCTCTGTCAAATGGCGTTCTCACTTTCAGGCCAAACTGCTATGCGCTTTTTTATTATGCACCCTTATCCCTTTATGTATTATTGGAGGGATCTCTTACTCTGTATCCTATCATATTGCAGAACAGAGGATCCTGAACGCATCTATATCCTCTGACGAGCAGCTGAATATGCAGATCAACGAGCGTCTGTCCCATGTGGAGAGTGTGGCAAATGCTCTGCAGTACGATATGTATACATTAGGCCAATCGGATTCTACCATGGAATATTTATCCGCCCTGACAGACGTCCGAAATGATGTCTCTCTTTTCAAATCCACTTTTAATTTGTATTACGCCTGTATTTTTCTTCCCTCGGACCGTCTGGGCGCTAATGAACGTCTCTACTTCTTTCCCCTTGAGGAATTTGAGGAGTATGATGTTCCGGAAACAGCCCTGGAGAATCCCGGCACATCTTCTATCTGGTTTTACCAGAAAAATGTGTCTGTTCCATTATTGATCTCCGGCACAGAAGAAAGCCGAAACTGTATTGCCTGCTGCCGTATTTTAAAAGATACAGAGACAAAAGAAATCGCCTATGCTTATATTATTTTTCTGGATATCTCTGAATTTTCCGGTTATCTGGAGGAATCCTTTGCTGACAAAAATCTATCCAGTTATATTCTGACCGACCAGGGGACGATCATTGCGCACAATGCCCCGGTCAATCCGCCTGAAGCAGACGGAGCGCTTCTATCCCAATTAAAAGAAAGCTCCAGTCAGATCCTCTATAAAGACAATATTACCTATCATTGCGTACAGCTTCAGAACGGCTGGTATCATATCACGGAAATCCCGGATTCTTATATTCAGGAAAATGTACAGGTATTGATACAGTCCATTTTGATCACCCTGCTTTGTTCTCTGCCTTTAACGCTGCTTGTGATCATTGCGATCTCCGGAAAATTAACAAAAAAGATACGGCTCTTATCACGGGCTATGGAACATCTGACTCTTGATTCTCCCAAAGAAGATCTGTCAGAACTGATCCCTCCCGGAAAAGACCCGGAAACTTATGATGAGATTGACCGTCTGGGACTGACTTTTCAGAAAATGCAGCTGTCCCTGAAAGATAATATGCAGTCCATCCTGGACCTTTCCCTTACTGAAGAAAAGTTGAAGTATCAGCTGCTTCAGTCACAGATCAATCCCCATTTTCTCTATAATATTCTGGGATCCATCCAGACCTGTCAGTCTATCGGAAAACTGGATATTGCAAATCAGATGCTGACAAATCTCACCCGGTTCTACCGGATGACTCTTAGAAAATCCAAAGACCTGATCACTATAAAGGATGAATTGGAAATTGCCCGTCTTTATCTGGAAATAGAGAAATTATGCCATAATGATAATCTGTCCTGGGAATTTGATCTGGAAGACGGCATTGAAAACTTCCTGATCTGCAAATTTACCCTCCAGCCTTTTCTGGAAAATTCCATTCTCCACGGACTTTCCCAGAAAACTCCCCGGATTCATCTGCACATCGCCGCTGCATACGGGGAAGATACCGTAATCATTACCATTGAAGATAACGGCGTCGGGATCAGTGAAAAACAGCTGGCAGAACTAAGGCGTACCCTGGACAGCAAAGCTGTAAACTATGAAAAACATTTCGGGATCGGTAATGTAAACAAAAGGATTTCCAGCCCTCACTTCGGAAACGGTCATATTTCCATTGAGAGCCGGTTATATCACGGAACAGTGATCACTATAGAATTTGATCAAATGGAGGAAGACTATGAAGAAAGTAATGATTGTTGACGACAATTCTCTCGCAGCAGAAGGTATTGAAAAAAATATAGACTGGCCGTCTCTGGATGCAGAAGTCTCTATTATTGAATACAACAGCCGCTCCGCTTTGGAAGCTATGAAAAGAACTTCCGTGGATCTGATCATTTCCGACATAGAAATGCCGGACCTTGACGGGATTTCCATGTGTAAACTGGCCCTGTCTATAAATCCTATGGTTAAGATCATCCTGGTCAGCGCCTATGATAAATTTGAATACGCCAAGCGTGCCATACGCCTGGGAGCCTATGATTATATTGAAAAACCTCTGGACTATCCCTATCTTACCGAAAAAATCCAGAACGCCTTCTTACAGTTAGATAAGATCCGGAAAAACCAGGAATTGCTCAGAGCCAGCCGTCCTTTGATGACCGATAAATTTTTTGACGACCTCCTCCATTATCCGGGAGAAGATCCAAAACTCCGCCTGGGAGACTTTCTGGAATACCTGGATCTAAAAACAGATTATGATTATTTTATCGTACTTGTCCTGGAGGCCGAATATACCGGGGAAACCGACAACCGCCCGGACTTCGCCCAATTCCAGATGGAATTATTGAATATTCTGGATCTTCTGAAAGAAAAATTCCATGGATTCAGCTACTTTCATTATCTGACAGATGCTGAGGAGATTACCTGTATCTTAGGCGGCAGCAGCCATTCCCGCCGAAAGTTTCTTCAGTCTGTACATAACACAGTAGAAGATATCACAAAGTCCTACAATAATTTTCATTATACTTTAAATATTGGTCTGGGAACCGCAGTAGATAATATCTGGAAACTTCCGGCTTCTTTCGCCAGCGCTTCCCGGGCGTTAAAATACCGGTTCTTTTTTCCTCACAAAAATATTTTTGATGCAAAAGACGCCCTTGGAAAAGAATTCAGTCTTTTATCCTTTTCTGAGGCTTCCGAAGAAGAACTGATCCGGCTGATCTGTTCCAAAGAGGACGACGCCATTGAAAACTGGCTGAAAGCCTTTTTCCAGCAGCTTACCAGCCAGGTACAAGACAAAAATATGGTCTTTATCCGCATTTATTCTCTGCTCGGACGTATCCTGAAATTTCTCTATGAAATGAATCTGGAGACCGCCGATCTGGAGAAAGAAATCCTGGAAGTATATAAGCATTTTGACTCCTTCCGGACCTATGAACAATTTGTAGTCTGGATCAAAAAGCTCTGTGTCATGGCTTACCGGAAACTGGATTCTTCCATGGAAAACTATCATAATCAAGTATACAATGTCGCTATGGGATATATAAAAGAAAATTTTGAACACAGCAGCCTTTGCCTCAACGACATCGCACAGCATGCAAATATCTCGCCGGCTTACCTGAGCACGCTTTTCAAAAAAGTTTCCGGACAAAGTATCAGCGACACCATCGCAGCGCTCCGGATTGAAAGCGCCTGCCGTTATCTGTCCTCTACAAGTCTTTCTCTGAAAGAGATAAGCAGCAAATGCGGATATGCGAACCAATACTATTTCAGCAACAGCTTCAAGAAAAAGCTGGGGGTATCTCCATCAGTTTATAGAGAGCAGCAGATTCAGAAACCATGAATGAAAAAAGCTATAAGAGGATCTCCTTTCCTCCCGGGAGAGGAACTCTTATAGCTTTTCTTTTTAATCCATTGCCTGTTTCCAGGATATTTTCACGCCGTCTTCCCAATAATAGGGCTTTATACGGATAACTCCCTGCTCGTGTTTCCCAGCAAAAGAGATTCGTCTATTTTACCCTATTTTGCCTGACAATAACGTTGCAGATTTCTTAGATTTCTTATATTTTTCTGTAATTTCAATTCTTTTCCTGCCAAATCTCCGGATTTTCTTCTGGCCAGTTTCTTTCTCTGCAAATTATAACGGACGAAACCCCTTTTTATCAATTTATTCTATAAAGTTCCCCCTTTCCTCTATTGCTTCCAAAAATTCTGAACCCTATAATGCAATTAACAAATATCTTATCGGGAGGTTTTGATATCATGAAATACTACGTAGACGCCTCCGTTTCCAGGAGCGGAAACGGAAGCAGAGAATATCCTTTCCGGCATATTCAGGAAGCGGCGGATCTGGCAAAGGCCGGAGATGAAGTCCTGGTATATCCGGGGATTTACCGGGAATACGTAAACCCCATAAACCCGGGAACGGAAGAGGCCCGGATCACTTACACCTCTGTAGAACCGCTAAAGGCCGTGATCACCGGTGCAGAAGAAGTAAAATGCTGGGAACCCTATGAAGAAAACGGCGTTCCAAAAGAAAATGTCTGGGTAGCGCACATCCCCAACGGACTTTTCGGAAACTACAATCCCTACACCACTCTGGTCAGCGGTGACTGGTTTATCGCCACTTTTATCGCTCATACCGGAGAAGTGTATCTCAGTGACAAATCCCTATATGAGGTTACAGAACTGGACAAGGTTTTAAATCCTGTCAGATCCAGGACTTCCTGGGATCCTGATTTTTCTGTTTATACCTGGTATACGGAACAAGATGAAGAGAAAAATGAGACTGTGATCTACGCTAACTTCCAGGGGGCAGACCCAAATAAGGAAAAGGTAGAGATCAATGTGCGGAGAAACTGCTTCTATCCGGATAAAGAAGGGGTGGGCCACATCACTTTGTCCGGCTTTACAGTTACCAAGGCCGCTACCCAGTGGGCGCCTCCAACCGCCTACCAGGAAGGTATGATCGGCCCCCACTGGTCTAAAGGATGGATCATTGAAGACTGCGAAGTATCCCACTCCAAATGCTCCGGCATTTCCCTGGGAAAATACAAACAGCCGAACAACGACAACAAATGGCTCACCTGGAAATTTAAGGACGGAACCCAAACAGAGCGTGACTGCATCTGCCAGGCTCAGAGAGAAGGATGGACCAAAGAGAATATCGGCTCTCACATTATCCGGAGATGTAATATCCACGACTGCGGGCAGACCGGCATTGTAGGACATTTAGGCGGAGTATTCTCTCTTATTGAAGATAACCATATCCACCATATCAACAACAAGCAGAATCTTGCCGGTGCAGAAATCGGCGGGATCAAGATGCACGCTGCCATTGATGTTATTTACCGGAGAAATCACATCCACCACTGCACCAGAGGCCTGTGGCTGGACTGGCAGGCCCAGGGCACCCGTGTGACCCAGAACCTGTTCCATGACAACTGCCTGCCTCTTCCTGATGACTGCATAGATCCCGGAGATCCCGGCATGGGGGAGGATATCTTTATTGAAGTATCCCACGGTCCCACTCTGGTGGACAACAACCTGCTCCTTTCCGACCGCAGCGTGAAACTGGCCACCCAGGGCGCAGCCTTTGTCCACAACCTGATCGCCGGAGCCCTTACCGCTGTAGGAAAAGGCACAGACAACGGAGCCCTTACTTTATCTTCTCCAAGATATACTCCGTACCATGTTCCCCACAGAACAGAAGTGGCCGGCTTTATGACCTTCCTGCATGGGGATGATCGTTTCTACAACAATATTTTCGTACAGATGCCCAAACGCCCGGGTATGGTGAAGATCTATGACTATCTCCAGGGAGAAGGAAAGAACGGCTGGGATGACGGAAACTTAGACGCAGGTACCTGGATGTTTGACAACGGATACCAGCTCTACGAAGAATGGGTAAAGGAATTTGATGGCTACTGCGGCATGGGCAGCCCGGACAGCGACCGGTATTATATCCATCTTCCTGTATGGGCAGAGGGAAATGTATACTTAAACGGCGCAAAGCCATGGAAGAAAGAAAAGAACTGTGTGGTAGACGATACTCATAAAGTAACCCTTTCTCTGGAAGAAAAAGACGGAGCATGGAAGCTGAATACCAATCTCTATGAAATCCTGCCAGAGATCACAACAGGCACCATCAGCACCGAAACTCTGGGAATGGCCTTTGAGCCGGAAGAATATTTTGAGAATCCCGATGGTTCCCCTATCACCTTCAATGAAGACTATTTCGGAAACCACAGAAGTCTCCACCCCTGTGTAGGACCTTTTGAAAATCCGGAAGACGCCGGAAAGAAACTGAATTAAAAATTCCAGCAGTTCTTTACAGCACATAAGCAAAGGAGCCGCCCTGCGAAACCAGCCTGGAAATATTTCTGGCATATGTTTCATAGGGCAGCTCCTTCCTTTATGCGGCTTATTTTCCGATCAATACCTGTTTCCCTGAAAAGGCAAAGCCGTATCTGTGTATCCTCTCTTCAGGTATCCCTTTTGCTTCCAGAGATGACGCGTATCTTTTCTCCTCTATCTGCTTAAGAGCAGCCTGAACGGTATCTTCCAGAGATTTTTCCTCTTCACGATCCTGCACCTTAAATTCCAGTATAATTCCGTCATCAGAAGCTGTTTTCGGCTCCAGCATCACATCATAGCGTCCAAAACCACTTTCTCTGTTTGAAGTGATGGTATAACGCTCCTCCAGATCAGCGATCAATCCTAAAACAAATCCATGATAAAATCTCTCCGGTTCATTTTCTGCAGAGGCCTTTTTCCCGCTGTCAAAAAAGCTGAAAGTATTTAATGCCACCCGGTTCATATACACGTTCATAGCTTTTATGTCCCCTTGCAGCATAGCCTCTACAAATTCATTATAGCCGCTGTCATAATCGGAAAACCAGTCATGGACCATGGACAGAAACATACAGTGCACTTCTTTATTAGTAAGTTTCAGAACATAGGACGTATGCCCTGTATTCTCCATAAATTTTGTCTCTACTACTTTCAGATAACCTGCAGCCAGCAAAAGGCTCCAGATGGAACTTTCCTTAAAGGAAAGCTGTTCGTATACAATCTGTTCATCAATAGAGACTTCTATACACCCTCCCTGAAGCAGCACTTCAAATTTTTCCTTGATCCCCTTACTTCCTTCACGGATCAGTTTTCCAACAAGACTGTTGCTGCTTGAATTAACCCAGTATAAGGCGATTTTTTTATTATCCAGATAATTCAGAATAGACCATGGGTTGTAAATATCCCTTTTATCTCCGAAAGTAAATCCATCATACCAGCTTTTCACTTCCGTCTTTTTATCCGAAAGTCCATATGCCTCTAAAGCAGCAAATACTTCTTCTTCTGTGAATCCGAAGCAGTCTCCGTACTCCCGGGAAGTTGTGGTTATAACCTTCAGGTTGTTCAGATCCGAAAAAATAGATTCTCTGCTGATCCTTGTGATTCCTGTCATAAGTCCGCGCTCAAGATATGGATTTGTCTTAAAGGCAGCGTTCAGCATACTTCTCATAAAAGCAATAAGCTCGTCCCCATAGCCGTTTACATAGGCTTCCTGCATGGGCGTATCATACTCGTCCAGCAGTATGATCACCTTTTTCTGATAATATCTGCTGAGAAAATCCGACAGTTTATGAACAGATATTGTGGCTATGGTTTCGTCCATATCCATAGTAACACTCTGATAATACTTCTTTTCATCCGGGGTCAGCAGGCCGCTTTCCAGAAGATAAATATGTTTGCTGTATAAGTCGGACAATATCTGTCCGATACGCTGCTTTGTCATCTGAAAAGTACGTTCTTTTACATTGGCAAAGGTAAGACTGATCACTGGAAACTTCCCCTGAAGTCCTCGATAAGTCTCATCTTTCCATATATCCAGCCCTTCAAACAATCCCTTCTTCTCTGGCCGCTCCACAGAGAAAAAATTCTCTATCGTGCTCATCATTAAGGTCTTGCCGAATCTTCTGGGCCGTGTAAGCAGTGTAACTTTATCTTCCCGTTCCCACCATTCCTTTATAAAGGAGGTTTTATCTATATAGAACAACTGTTTTTCCATAATTTCATCGAATTCCTGATAACCGATAGATACCTTTTTTGGCATAACAGCTCCTCCTTTCTCAGCCGGTCCGCCTCTGCTCCGTACTCTTCCTCTATTATATCTTCTCTCCCAAAAGAACTTAATGAAATATCCCGTTTTTATGCGGCTTCTTTCCGCTTCTCTTTCCTCATTGTCCAGTAATAGTACGGGATCAGCGGGATCAGCGCAGCGATCCAGGCGGCCGGGTCAGACATACATACGGCTCCGAAACCGGCGTTTCCTGCCACCAGGGCCACGATCCCCCATCTGGCGATCAGTTCAAAAACTCCGCCCAGCATAGGCACCAGGCCGTAGCCCAGCCCCTGAAGGGCGTTTCTGTAAAGGTAAATACTTCCCAGGAAAGGATAGCACCAGGCCACTGTATTAAAATAAACCTGGGCTGCGTCGATCACATCGGTCTCTGAAGGATCTACGAAGATCAGCACCATATATTTTCCCAGGAAATAGATCACCGCCATGATCACGAAGCTGCATACCAGGATCATAGCCTGGGTCAGATATACCCCTTTCCGCACACGGTCCATCTTTCCTGCTCCCCGGTTCTGCCCCACAAAGGTAGCTATGGTAGCTCCAAAAGAAACAAATACCGTACAGATAATATTCTGGATCTTGCTGGCTGCGGAAAATCCCGCCATAGAAACCGGCCCATAAACGTTAATAGCCCCCTGGACGATAATGGTTCCGATAGCCGTAATGGAAAACTGGAGTCCCATGGGAACGCCCAGAGACAACAGCTTCCGGATCACAAAGAAGGAAAATTTAAAGTCTCTTTTCTTCAGTTTCAACACATCAAACTTTTTGATTATGTAAACCAGGCACAGTAGCGCCGAAATTCCCTGGGCGATCACTGTGGCGTAGGCGCAGCCTTCCACACCCATATGGAAAAACACAATAAACCCGATATCCATAAATACGTTCAGCACTGCTGAGATGATCAGGAAATACAGAGGAGAACGGCTGTCTCCTAAAGCCCGGAGTACCGCCGACAAAGCGTTATAGGCGCAGGTAACAAACAGGCCCGCATAGATGATCGCCATGTACTTGCTGATATCTCCCATCAGTTCCTCCGGAGAGTTCATCAGCCGCAGGATAGGCTCATTTAAGATCAACAGCCCCGCTGTCATGATCACTACAAAAAACAGGCAGACATAGATGGACATGGCAATAAAATGCCGCATCCTGACCAGACGTTTCGCCCCGAACCACTGGGCCACCCATATGGAAAAACCGCTGGTCAGACCGTTGAGCCATCCTGTCACAAAAAAGATCAGGGAGCCTGTGCTCCCGATGGCAGCCAGGGCATTTACTCCCAGAAACTGACCTGCCACAATGGAATCCGCAATATTATAAAACTGCTGGAAAATATTCCCCAGACACATGGGGATCATAAACTTGATGATCAGTTTTATGGGACTTCCCGTTGTCATATCATTTGTCATAGAAAATGTACCTCCCGCCCTCTCCGGGCCCGTTGTCTCTCATGGTGTATCCAGCTGCTGTATAAGCAGCTGTTTTTGTGATGTTGTACACATATTCTATGCTTTTTTATAAAAAAATCAAGACGGAAAATGCATTTTTTTCCTAACGACAGTCCAGAAGCACTTCTCTGTTAGTTCCGTAAAAAATATTTTCATGCCCGCTGATAAGCTCCAGAAATCTCTCAAATTCATTCCATGTATCTGCGATATCAAATTCGTAGCTATGTCCCCATATGTATAAAATTTTTTCCTCAGACTCCTCTTCCCTTAAAAATTTCTCTCCCACAGAAAAGAGTCTCTCCATATTCATCACATGATACGCATTGGGACGGAAAGCAAACAGATTTTTCTGTCTGCCAAATCCATCTGTAATATCTGTCGTACGGGCATATTGTATAGAGGTATGCGCCTGAATGACCTGGGCCACATGGCGGTTCCAGTTAATGCCCCCGCCCGGATAGGCCATACCATATATTTTTTTTCCGCTGGCCCTCTCCAGATTTTTTTTATCTTCTTCCACCTGCCATATAATTTCCTCATCTTTCAATAATGTAAGATTAGGATGGGTAAGGGTATGTACCGCTATTTCATGACCTTTATAGATTTCTTTGATATCAGATAAATTTATTTTATTATGATCAACCTTCTTTCCTTTCCGTATCAAGCTTCCGCTTTTACCGGCCAGTTGGGAATTAATATTAAAAGTACACCGTAAATTATATTTGTCAAATAATTTTATAAGCCGGATATCCTGAGTTACTCCATCATCATAACTGAAAGTTACCGCCTTCATTTTTCCGTGAAACATTTCCTAGCTCCTTCATCAATATTCAGTTTTTTGATCCTGTAGTGGCAATTCCTTCCACAAATTGTTTCTGAAAAATCAAAAATAAAATTGCCATAGGTATCACCGCGATCACCGCCCCTGCCATTAACTGGGGATAATTGGTTGTATATTGTCCCTGAAGCATAGCCAGTCCAGCGGATAAAGGCATTTTTTCAACGGAAGTATTTACAATAAGAGGCCAAAGTAAGTCTTTATATGCAAACAATGCTGTGAAAATTGCCACAGATATCAGTCCTGATTTTGATAATGGCAGCATAATCAGGAAAA
Organism: Candidatus Blautia excrementipullorum; assembly: GCA_019118645.1. GTDB lineage: Bacteria > Bacillota > Clostridia > Lachnospirales > Lachnospiraceae > Blautia_A > Blautia_A excrementipullorum. Next base: position 13,585 of record DWYN01000130.1, read on the forward strand.
AAATCTGTCCGGTATTACACCCATCCAGAACTGCGGCTTCTTCCAGTTCATTGGGAATCCCCATGAAAAACTGCCGGAGCAAAAAGATTCCAAAAGTACTTGCCATCCCCGGAATTACCAGGGCCTTAATCGTATTTGCCCAACCTAATCCGGAGACAATAAGATATTGAGGTAAAATAAAAATCTGCGCCGGAACCATCATAGGCAGTAAAACCACAAGAAACAAAACATTCTTCAAAGGGAACTCCATACGGGCAAAGGCATAAGCCGCCATTGCGCTTAAAAAAACCGCGATGACTATACGAGCAAGGATCATCACTGCTGTATTCAGAAAGAAATCGACGAAAGGCAGCGCCTCCCAGACATCTGCATAATTTGTAAGCTCCCATTTCTGCGGCAATATTGATGGAGGCACCTGCAAGGACTCCGATAAAGACTTAAAAGACGTCAAAACACTCCAGATAAATGGAAAAACCATGACTATAGTTCCAACAGCCAACAGTATATAAATAATAACTTTTCCTACTCGTTTCTTACTTTTCATGCTCTGCCTCCCATTATTGATAATGTACCCATTTTTTCTGGACCTGCATTTGTATGACTGTCAGTAGAAGTACAAAAATCAAAAGCACAGTTGCAATAGTGGAGCCATATCCTTTATCATACTGGAGAAATGTATATTTATAAAATAAATACACTATAGATTCTGCAGATTTTAATGCAGGATTTGTAGAATCCACCATCATATAAATATGATCAAAAATCTGAAGAGAACTGATCATAGTTGTTAAGACCACGAAAAACAGTGTCGGGGAAACTAATGGAACTGTGATCCTGAAAAATTTGTCAATGCCTGTTGCGCCATCAATCTCTGCGGCTTCATAATAAATCCTCGGGATATCTTGAAGCCCGGCCAGCAATATCACCATATTGTAACCTACCATAGCCCATATACCCACGATCATAACTGCTAAAAGAACCGTGCTGTTACTCCCTATCCAGTTTGGACCCTGAATTCCAAGTTTAGACAGCGCATAATTAATTACCCCAAACTCTGAATTATAAAGCCATCTCCAAACCATAGCCACAGCCGCCGGAGCAGAGATCACCGGAAGGAAATAACAGACTCTGAAGAAGCCTTTGCACTTGATATCCGAGTTTAAAAATACTGCCGTGATCAGAGATAAGACAACGCCCACCGGCACCGTCACTAATGTATAGATCACTGTATTTAACATTGCCTTTCCAAATTCACCATTTTGAAACACACGGATATAATTTTGCAGACCTACCCACTCCGGAGTCTGAAACCCCTTCACCTCATTTAAACTGAACCAGATTGTCTGGATGATCGGCCATATATTTAAAATACATATCAATATCACACTGGGGGCAAGGAAAGTATATGCCCAGATCCATTGTTTTCTATTGTGTTTTTTCATTTTCTTCACCTGTCCCGCTTTATTCGGCCAAAACCTTGTCTATCTCTGCCGCCAAAGTCTTGCATCCTTCCTCCACTGGCAATTGTCTTGAAAAAATCTGTGTCATATAATCTTTCTCAATATCAATCCACTCTCTTCTGGTAGAGCAATAATTAGATGAAAATCCATACTGAGATGCATCTACAAAAACCTGCGCATTGATATCCGGGAAGCGGTTGACCCACGCATCCTGTGTTCCTTCATAGGCTGATATGGCAGCTCCTGACTCAGATTCAATCTTATTTGCCTCCTCGCCTGATAAATATTCCACGAATTTCCAGGCTTCTTCAGGATGTTCTGTGTTTGCAGCTATACTGTAACCCATTCCACCGCACAGGTCCGCTCTCTGTTTTCCTTTAGCCAAAGGCGCCACATCACAATTAAGACCATCAACTTCCATAAATTCACTGCACATCCAAGAACCTGCGATATGCATTGCAGCTTTTCCAGACTCAAAATACTGGTCCGCAGTTGTATTTGCATAATCCTCCATAGTAGGTGAATATCCTTTATTGATGAAATCCACCATATATTTTATCGCCTCAATAGTGTTCGGGTCATCGAACATGGACTTTGTTTCATCTGCATTAATAATATCTCCTTCATTCTGCCATATATAATGATAAGCCGCATCATTTGTATTGTACTGAACCAGCAGTCCATATATGCCGTTTTCTGTATCCGTCAGCTCCGCTGCTGCTTCTTTCAGCTTTTCCCAGTCCCAGGTATCATCGGGATAGTCCATATTATTAGCATCAAAAATATCTTTATTGTACCAGAGACCAAAGGTGCTGTAGTCTTTCGGAATTGCATATTGTCCTCCGTCTACATTTAAACTTTTTACAACATTTTCCGGGAACTTAGAAAGATCTGCGATTTCGCTGTCTTCAATCCTCTCTGACAGATCCATAATCTTTCCGCCTCTGGCATAATCATATACCTGTTCCGGATGCATCCACAGGACATCAGGCATAGATCCTCCAGTCCCGGAAGCCTGCATTTTTGTCCAATACTGTTCATAGGGTGTAAGTTCAATCTTGACATTAATATCAGGATTCTCTTTTTCAAAAGCATCTACCATCTGCTGCATGCCATCCTGCTGTAATTTGTCCCATATAGCAAAAGTTAAACTAACCTTTCCGTTATTGTCTGTCTCACCTTTACTCCCTCCGCATCCGCTCATACTGCCCACTGCCAAAATTCCGGCTGCAGCCAATGCAATCCATCTGGATTTATTATATTTTTTCATATCTGTCATCTTATCATTTTCTCCTTTTCCTTGTTTTTTTATACAACATGCACATGCATATCTTTATTTTTTCCTTTTTATAAGTCAGATTATACCAAAACCATTCTACATATATAATCAATAAACTGTTCATTCAATTATATATTTCTTGCATATCGTTTCATTATCTCTTATACTACTGGAAAAGGAGGTCAAAGTAATGAAGAATTCATTTGATTACTATCTGGACGTCAGAGAATTTCCTGATGATCTTGATATTATTATAAAAAATATTGGATTTTCTCATAACAAGCCTAACTATACCCATGGATACGACCGCAGAGAATATTATATTCTCCACTATATTATTGCCGGTTCCGGGATCTACACAGTAAACGGAAAGACTTACCATCTCTCCGCTTTTGACGGATATGTTGTTCCCCCGGATACCTCTGTTATTTATATAGCCGACTCTGAGACCCCCTGGACCGTCTATTGGGTAGGATTCTATGGAAAAAATGCTTCTGCCTTTTTAGAAAGAGCAAAAATCAACAATGCAAATCTGACCTTTCATTATGATCAGGATGACACAATAACCAAAGATATGGAAAGCCTCTTTTCTCTGGTTCAAAAGCCAACCAGAACAGGAGAAATGCTTCTTTCCTATGTCTATCATATTTTAGGTACACTCTCCAGCCAGTACCGGCGTTCTGTGGACCTGTTTTCAACACATAATCACTTTTATGCCTGTGTGCAATATATAAAAAATAATATCCGTCTGCCTATTCAGGTACAGGATATCGCCGATGACCAGAATTTAAGCACTTCTCAGGTTTATCGGATTTTTAAAAACAATTGTGGATTATCTCCTCATCAATATATTGATAAAGCAAAAATAGAAAAAGCCTGCGAATTTATCAGAGACACCAACCTTTCTTATCAGGAAATTTCTTTTCTGGTGGGTTATGAATATATCTCACATTTTTTCAAGGTATTTAAAAAAGTAACAGGATGCACACCTTCAACGTACAAAAAACTAATTTTTGAAAATAAGCTTTGAAAAAAAAGAAGACAACCTGACCCTATCATTGTCATAGTTGTCTTCTCTTTCTTTTACTTACTTTTTTCTTTTATTTTTATTCCACTGTCACAGATTTTGCCAGATTCCTTGGCTTATCCACATCCAGGCCCTTTGCCACGCTGACATAATAACCCATCAGCTGCAGAGGCACGATAGCCAGGCTGGTAGTAAAGTACTGGTCTGTCTTTGGTACATATACGGAGAAATCCGCTGTGTCCTCAATATTATAATTTCCATACTGGGTCAGTCCCATGAGATAAGCGCCACGGCTCTTTACCTCTACCATGTTGCTCACTGTCTTCTCAAACAGCGCTTTCTGAGTGGCCACGCCTACAACCAAAGTTCCGTCTTCGATAAGGCTGATGGTGCCGTGTTTTAATTCTCCCGCAGCGTAAGCCTCAGAATGAATATAGCTGATCTCCTTCATCTTCAGGCTGCCTTCCAGACTGATGGCATAGTCGATGCCTCTTCCGATAAAGAAAATGTCTCTTGCATTGGCATATTTGCTGGCGAACCACTGGATCCTTTCCTTGTCGTCCAGAGTTTTCTGGATCTTATCCGGAAGAGTTCCCATCTCCTCCAACAGAGCCGTATACCTGTTTTCATCAATAAGGCCTTTTATTTTTGCGGCCTGGACAGCCAGAAGATATACAGCGATCAGCTGGGTGCTGTAAGCCTTTGTAGTGGCCACAGAGATTTCCGGTCCGGCGTAAGTATACAGGATATAGTCGCTTTCTCTGGCAATGCTGGATCCTACTACATTCACGATTCCCAGCACCGG
>DWYN01000131.1 GCA_019118645.1 Candidatus Blautia excrementipullorum
TTCTTTTCCTTTTTCATTCAGGATTTCGTGCCGCATCCCACGGTACAGCTTCCCTTTGACATCGCGGTATCCGGCCTTTCTCATGGCCTGTACAGAAGCTGCGAATTTCCGGACATTTCCCATACAGGGATCATCTGAACCGCTCAGAAACAAAACCGGCAGTCCGGGATTTCCGCATTTCCAGTGAGACACATCATACGCCTTTTTCATTAGCTGGAACAGCGCAAGGTATCCGTCGTCCGTAAAAGTAAAGCCGCAGAGATCCGATTCCGTATACTCCCGGTACACTTCCGGATCTGAACAGATCCATGCATTTCTGTTCTTCTCTTTTCGGAATTTCGCTGCATAGCCTCCGAAGGACAGCAGTTCCAGGATCCGGCTTCTGTGCCGTACTCCCAGAATCCCTCCTTCAATCTTTGCAACCGCCGCTCCGATCATTTTTGCCTTCCGGTTGCTTGGAGATCCGCAGACAATGAGCATATCCATGCAGTCGTCATGTCTGGCGGCAAAAGCTCTCACCGCAAGCGATCCCATACTGTGGCCAAACAGTATCACGGGCAGATCCGGGAATTTTTTCCGTATTCCGGTATTCACCGTTGCAATGTCCTGCAGAATCGCCTCTGCTCCTCCTCTGTACATATATCCCAGATCGTCCCCTGTCCGTATGCTCTGCCCGTGGCCCCTGTGGTCATGAATCACTGTCATATACCCTCGCTCTGCCATATATTCCATAAAAGGCTCATATCTTTCCTTATATTCACACATTCCATGTACAATCTGTATCATCCCTTTATAGGGCGGCATATCCGGGCAGATACTCAGAACAGAAATTCTCAGTCCATCAGCCTCTGATTTAAAAAAGTGTCTGTATCGCTTCACCATATTCCTGCCTCCTGTTTTCACTTGTATCCGTCAGTTGGGATTTTGCATCTTATTATCTGTCGTTTTGTCTGTGAAGATACAGGGAGCAAAAAAAGCTCTCCCTGAAATTCCTTTTCATTTTATCCGCATCCGTCTTCCCGACTGTAATCTGCGGTTACATGCCTTTTCATACATCCGACGAAACATGAATTCAGCTTGTCAAGCAGCGGCTGTCTCTGTTATAATGGAATGGTATCATACAGTTTCTGACGGAACTGTACAGGGGATAACAAAAATAAGGAGGAACTATGGATAAGCAAAACCAGCAGCAATTATCGAATCAGGAGTACTTTTCTGATTCCACCGTTCTTGATCCAGACGCCGGCAGTACAGCGCCGCTTCCTGTTCTTAAAAAAAAGAAAAAGAAGAAAAAAGGATTTATCATTTTTCTTGTAATTCTTATTCTGGCAGTTGCGGCAGGCGCCGGATATTATTTTTTTCAGAGGCAAAAGCCTGTAAACACTGTAAAAGAATTTCTTAACGCCGCAAAGGCCATGGATTTTGAAAAAATGTCCGGTCTGCTTCAGAATAACGACATGACGGTTCTTGACAATGCAGATATTACAAATGCCGCATATACAAGCTTTTTCAGCAGCATTAACCAGAAAATGAATTTTGATATTTCCAAGACGAATTTCAATATATTAAACGGAACCGCAAACGTAACTGCTCACATTACCTATATCGACGGTTCCGATATCTATCGGGAAACCATCACGGAATTTTTAAGGCAGATTGTCTCCACAGCATTCTCCGGAGAACAGCTTACCGAGGAGCAGACTCAGCAGAAACTTGCAGCACTTCTGGAAGAAACTGCATCTTCTTCAGAAGACAAATATACAGAAACTGACATTACCTATCCTCTGATTAAAGCCGGAAACACATGGAAAATCGTCTCACTGGATGCCAATACGGCACAGATGATGTCCGCAAATTTTACGGATGTTCAGGATGAAATCAATGAGTCCCTTGTAGAAATGGAAAATGCGGACAGCGCCGGAACTGCAGAGGCGCCTCAGGCCTCGGCCGGAGATACTATTGATATGAGCAATGAAAAATTTACGATTCATTATAAACAGCACCGGGTAGCCAACGATTTTTCCGGCGCTCCCTGTCTGCTGGTATATTATGATTACAGCAACAATGGCTCATCTCCTTCCAGCGCGATGGTGGATGTCAGCCTTCAGGCCTATCAGAACGGCCAGGTTCTGAGCGCAGCCATTCCGGAAGGCGATGATGAAGCGATCGATCAATTTATGACAGAAGTACAGCCCGGCCAGGCTGTCACTGTTTGCCAGGCTTTTTCTCTCATTGATGAATCCGATGTTACACTTCAGGCAGGTGAAGCCTTCAGCCTGGGCGGTGGAACTGTAACCACTCAGATTTTACAGCTCAGCTGAATCTTTGGGGCGTTTCATTTCCGGGATATTCTAAAATAAAATATTGCATTTTTTATTCGCAGCATTTTTCCAAATTTGCTGCGAATATTTTTTTTGCAGTTTGGAACAATAAAGGCATGAAAGGATGGTGACTTATGGGAAATAAATTTTTACAGTATTTTGCTTTAACCATTGCCGTAATCGGTGCAGTAAACTGGGGACTTATCGGTTTTTTTAACCTGAATCTTGTATCTTTACTTTTTGGAAGCATGAGCTGGATTTCCAGAATTATTTATGGACTTGTAGGCCTCTGCGGACTTTACCTGTTCACCTTCTACGGTCTTGTGGACCGGGAAAGCCAGGAAGCGTAATGGAGACGCAGAACAGACCCGGCCAAAACCGCTCCTTCCCCTCTTTTCCTGAAGCGGAGATTGCTGATCTCCCGGATACCTGCAGCGAAAAAATACAGGAGTTTGAACGGGAATTAAATAAGTATGGATATTGGAATATTGCCCTGGTAGCTTATCAAATGAAAGAATAGAAAAAAGAAGTATCTGTCCCCTTATTGCGGTACAGGTACTTCTTTTTTTCGGCAGAGCCACGCTGAGGCAACGCCTTCAACGGCAGATTCCCACAAAAAAACCAGGACAGCCGTCCTGGTTCATAAGAGCGATAGACGGGGCTCGAACCCGCGGTCTCGACCTTGGCAAGGTCGCGCGTTACCAACTACGCCACTATCGCATAAGAGCGGGTGATGGGAATCGAACCCACGTATCCAGCTTGGAAGGCTGGTGTTC
>DWYN01000016.1 GCA_019118645.1 Candidatus Blautia excrementipullorum
GAGAGCGAAAGCAGAAAATCTGATCTTCAAGAGCAGGTGGATACAATCATTGACCAGACCGGCTATATGATCGATACTATGGTGGGACTGGGAATCGTGATCTGTATCGCATCTGTCTATGTAGCAGTCAATATGCTGGTAACAGAGAACCGCAGAAATATCTCCATGCTAAAATTACTGGGGTATCCGGACCGTAAGATCGGACGCATCGTACTTAGCAGCAATCATGTTTTCCTTCCCCTTGGAATCCTCCTGAGCATTCCTGCGGCATATGCATTCTGCGGACTGTTCTTCCGGATGTTTGCCGATATGATGGGGATGCTGGTCAGCCCGTATCTGGAGCTTAAGAGCTGTATTATGGCTGCAGTCCTGACAGCAGGCAGCTATCTGGCGTCAATGTATTTCGTGCAGCGAAAGACACGGAAGGTGGATGCGGCGGAGTGCCTGAAGGAACAGCGGGAATAGCTACGGCAATATATATTTGATAATATGTTGCTGTTGTGATAGAATAATGATAAAATTAAGATAATAGAAAGAAGGGAGTGAATTATATGATACAAATCAGACCTGTTTCAGACTTGAGAAATAAATTTCCGGAGATAGAAATGCTTGTTAATGAAGGGCAGCCGGTATATTTGACGAAAAATGGATATGGGGCAATGGTTGTACTGAGTCTGGAAGAGTATGCCAGCCTTGTGGATAATGTGGAGATGAAATTGGATGAAGCAGACAGAATATCAGAAACCACCGAAGAAAGATTAAGCCATGATGATGTGTTCCGAAATGTAAGGAGTGTGATTCATGACAAATAGAAAATATAAGCTTCGGTATTTGCCAGTGTTTGAACAAGACTTGGTACAGACAGTAAGTTACATTACAAATGTGCTGAAAAATCCGGATGCGGCTGAAAAGCTTGCGGATGATGTGGAGACGGCAATACTGGAAAGACTGGATAATCCCTTAGCATTTGAGCCGTATCCTTCGATAAAGAAGAGAAAATTCCCGTATTATAGGATTTATGTGAGAAATTATGTGATTTATTATGTGGTTATTGGCGAAGTAATGGAAGTCCGGAGATTCCTTTACGGGGCGAGAGACACGGACAGGTTTCTGTAAAATGTAGCGAAAAATGTGCTATGTATGGAGTTCAGAGTGTGAAACGCAAAACGATTTGATATTAATATGCTGGCAGCAGGCCAATAATTAGCCTGCTGCTTAAAATGTCTGGAATTTTGGTTATTGGGTTATCTCCTGAGCGTTAACCAGATTATCTTCTTCTATATTCTCAATTTGTAAGATCATCCTGCAGTGTACATCTTCCCCACGCAGATAAAATGTTGTTTCACCGCTTTGCAGTGTTATGGGAGTCTCTTCCCAGATGGCGTCATATGCTTCTTCGGTTGCAGGAGAAAGCTCCAGTTCAGTAGGGGCGTTATCTTCTACATGATAGCCCAGAATTACATTATCCGCATCATCTGTACTATAAGAATACCGAAGTGTGGTTTCCGTATTGTCGGCTAATTGTATCGAATAAATATCAGTGTTTTCAGTAGTAAGGTCTAGATCTATAGTTGTGCCGATAACCGTGCTGCTGGTTTCCGAAGAGAGAGCGTTGTCAATGTCATTCTTGACATTCTCTTTTATGTCATCAATAGCTTCGTTCACTTCATCCTCTGTCATTTCATTCCCGTTTTCATCATAATTGTGTGAATAGACACATCCGGATGTAAACAGAATGGAGCCGGCTATCAGTAAAATCATTGCATACTTCCGCATTTCAGATCCTCCCTTGTAATCAAATATAGTATAGGCTCATTATACTACAGGATAAAGCTCGAAGAATATGAAATTTTGGCTATGAAAAGACTTCTTCTACCTTAAAAGCTGAAGACTGCCGGTAAGTTTATTTATATTTTGGGGATTGTAAATTGAGATTCTGTAATTATAGTAGCGATTCCTTGGATGTAATCTAATCAATAAAGGTCGAATGTTTTTCATAACCAGCTGAACAGATGGAGAACACACTTCCGCGATAGCAACACTAGACATTTTTATAATTTTATTAGGTAGAAGTGAACTTTTTCAGATGATAAGCAGTTATTTATTATGATGGACAAAATATGGAGGTGGGAACCGGATGAACGACCGTGAACTGATCCGCAAGATCCGTGCCGGAGATAAGAATGCGTTGGACAGAATAGTTGACAGATATTATGGAGATATTTACCGGTTCTGTCTCTATCTGACAGCCGATGAGGCAGAGTCATATGATATTACACAAGAGGTGTTTCTCCGTTTTATGAAATATATGTCTTCTTACTCGCACAGAAATCTGAAAGGATATCTACTGATCATCGCAAGAAATCTCTGCCGGGATTATTTCAGTAGAAGAGATAAAGAGAATGATATGCGGATATCAGATTCAGTTCCGGCAGTGCTTCCTGAAGATGTTTATGCGAAGTCAAGTGGTACGGGAAACACGGAACTGGAACATTCGGAGCTAAGGTATCTGTTTCAGGGTATTTTAAGCCAGCTTCCTGCGGAACAAAAGGAAGTGATCGCTCTTCGTTTCGGGGAGGAACTGAAGTTCAGGGAGATTGCAAAAGTCTTAGGATGCAGCCAATCTACGGTGAAATCCCGTTACCGTCTAGCAATGGCAAGACTGAGAAAGGAGATGCTGGAGGATGAAAACTGAAAAGAAAGTAAAGATGATATTTCAGAAAGCAAATGAGGAAATTCACATCAGCGAAGTGGAGAAGTTTCGGACTCAGGAATTACTGGCTGGACAGATGGAAGGTGGGGAAGATTATTTAGCGGCTTCAGAAATCAGTGAAGATCAGGGGTTTTGCAGGTTGAAGGAAGAGTTAGGATCAGCAGCATATTTCTGCCAAAAGATAAGAATCTTGAGCAACCAAATACGATATATGGATAAAAGAGCATGGGCGGCTGATCTGGTGGGAAATATCTGTTTTGCAGTTATTCCGGTTGCTCTGGGGTATTTTGGCGCAGGAACGGAGGATATGATTGTTTTCCTTATGTTGTCTTCTTCTCTGTTGGGCAGTCTTTCAATCCTAGTGCTTTCCTATCTTTTTTCCGAAGAAATAGGAGAACTGTCATGTACCTGCTATTTCAGTGCGCGTCAGATTGCTGCACAGCAAATGCTTGGGCTTGGTGCAGTGAATCTTCTGACTCTTGGGTTCCTTATATGTTTTATCGGGGTTCGCTGGAAAGCAGAACTTTTCCGGATTGGGATTTACACGCTGGTTCCTTTTGTAGTTACAGTGGGTATCTGTATGGGTATTCTGCAGTTTGAAGGATTAAGAAACAGATCATACCCAGTGACTGCGGCAGGAGTGATCTCCGGTGCCGCATTTCTTGCGATCGCCTCTGTGCCGTCGCTCTATCGTACATCTGCGATCATAGTCTGGGGCGTAGTGTTCGCAGCAGGAACGGCTGTACTTGTTCTTGAGATCAGACATCTGTTTCATTCGATAGATAAAGGAGAGGTATTATGCACAGACTGGAATTGATCGGAGTGGAAAAGGAGTACGGGGATAAAACGGCAGTCCATGCCACGAATCTCTGTTTGGAAGATGGCGTTTATGGACTGCTGGGTGAAAATGGCGCGGGAAAAACCACCCTTATGAGAATGATCTGCGGGATTCTGAAGCCAACCCAAGGTGCGATCCGCTGCGACAGGATAGAGATAGGACAGATGGGGAAGACATACCGGGGAATGCTGGGATATCTTCCACAGGAGTTTGGTTATTATAAAGAGTTTACTGCGCTAAGATTTTTGCGCTATATGGCGGCGCTGAAAGCTCTGCCTGAATGGGATGCTGAAAAAAGGATCAATGATCTGATGGAACTGACGGGGCTGGAAAGTGTCAGGAAACAGAAGTTAAAAACTTTTTCCGGAGGAATGATCCGGCGGATCGGAATTGCGCAGGCACTACTCAATGATCCGGAGATCCTGATACTGGATGAGCCCACGGCCGGGCTGGATCCCAATGAGAGAGTTCGGTTTCGCAATTTGATTAGTTCTCTAGGGAAAAACAGAATCGTACTGCTTTCGACACATATTGTATCTGATGTGGATTATATAGCAGACGAGATCATGATCATGAAACAAGGGAGAATAATCCAGAGAGGAACACAGAGACAGCTGTCCGATTCTGTAGGACAGGTTGTATGGAATTGTACTGTATCAGAGAAAAATGTGGAAGATATCAGTGGAAGATACGTTGTAAGCAATATCAAGAATCGGGAAAACGGGGCTGAGCTGCGTATCATTTCCAGAACAAAACCGATGCCGGACGCTCATCCGACAGACGCAACGCTGGAGGATATTTATCTGTATCTTACCCGGAAGGAGCAGGAGGGAGAATTATGAGATTGTATCGGATAGAACTTTATAAACTGCTTTGCAGAAAATTTTTCCTGATCAGTGCTATTCTGACGATGGGAATCCTTTTCCTCTATTTCTATTTTGTAAATGTGGGAGATGAGCGGTCTGTGGTAAATGGGCAGGTGTATACCGGGATACAGGCTGTCAGTACTGATCGGAAGATTACGAAAGAATATGCCGGAACACTGACTGACGCGAAAGTGGGGCAGATTATAGAAACATATGGTTTCCCTTCACAAGTAGAGGAATATTATGGAGGATTCCGGGATGAGAATTATCTCAATGGATTTGTTACGGAATATCTTGGCAACGGTTATATGTATGACTGGGAAGACTATAAAGTATCGACAGCTGTCAGTCTGATCAGGGATACGGAACTGGGAAGAGCAGCTGAGGTAACCGGCAGGGATATTGCGTTTGATTATACCGGCGGTTGGGCGGCATTTCTGGATACCCTTCAGCTGGGAATGATTCTGGGAAGCATATTGATACTGATTGGCGTTTCGCCGGTGTTTGCCGAGGAACGTCAGATTAAAACGTCGGCCCTTCTCATGACCAGTACAGAAGGAAAAGAAAAAGATGTCAGAGCAAAAACAGCTGCCGCATTTACACTGTCAGTTCTGATCTATGCAGGGATCGTGCTGTCTGTATTCCTGGCGGTGAGCGTGGTGTATGGATTTTCAGGAGCAGACTGTATGCTGGGGCTTGTGAAGGGGTATCATCTGAGGGTGGAAGATGTGGAAAATGAGGTGACAATGATGGCTGTATGCCATTTCGCCGGACTTGAGCTGATCATGGATTTCCTGGCAATGAATGCTCTGTGTGCGTTTACAGTCTGTATATCCGCTTATTTTGAAACAACTTTCCATACAGTGGTAATTTCTTGTGCGGGATGGATAGCTCCTCTGCTGTTACGGATATTAGGCGGCGGAGGAGGATATGTGCTCCTGGCGGGAACTCCTCTATTTCTGGTCATGCCGGGAGTATTGGTCGATTTGTATGGGCTCTTGTTCATACCGATAGGCTTGGCGGCAGGTATGATTGTATTCTGTACTTTTTATGGAGTAAAACAATATGCTCTACCTGACTGACTCAGAGGTAGAAACTTAAGGCCCTTTAGAGAACAGCAAGCCGCCCAGTGTTAAAATTGTTCCTGCGCAGGTTGCCCATGTAAGCGGTTCATGCAGGATCAGGAAGGATGCGGCTACGGTGATAACAGGAACCAGATAGATATAGACACTGGTTTTTACTGCCCTAAGCAGTTTGACTGCTGAATTCCATGTTGCGAAGCAGAGGGCAGAAACAAAGCAAGCCTGCTTCTGTGATACGGATATTTTCAATGTAATAAATTATTAAATGAGTCCTTCTTTACTAAGCTCTTTCCAGTTCCCGGAGACAATGCGTACTGTGCGTCCATCGGGAGAAGTTTGTTCTTTCTGAATCACCAGACCTTTTGAAATCATTTCGGAAAGTGTTGTGTGGATCAGCTTAGCCGGTATTCCATATTTCTGTGATATTGCCTGGACCGTTCCCCGGAAGGTCGGAACAATGTGTGGATGCGACTTAACATATGTGAGATTTTCTACTATGAGGGGATACATAATATCCATTCGGCTCTGGCTGGGAAACTCACGTGTCTCATTGGCAGCACCGCGGAGTCTGTCACTGAAAGCATTGCGGACAGCCCAGACAATGACCGTTTTGTCCATTTTTTCCCGGAGGAATCGGACTGCAGATTCAAAGTCCCCATTTCCTGTAAAGAGGACGTAAGTTTTTACCTCTGGATAATTAATTGCATACTGGTAAAGTTGGTTCAAAAGTGCGAACTCTGTCTGTCCTTTTTTATGATATGTGAAGTTAT
>DWYN01000003.1 GCA_019118645.1 Candidatus Blautia excrementipullorum
TTCTTCCCACGCTGGGTAACAACCTGGCCGTTTACGGAAGCTTCTCCGTCTTCAATGGCGTACTTTGCCTCCACGCCGGACTCTGCCAGACCGGCTGCTTTCAGTGCCTGGCCCAGCTTAATGTATTCCTCTCTTAATTTGATGATTTCCATTTTTCTCCCTTTCTTGCAGACTGGAATCAAATAAATTCCAGTACATATGGCAAAATGAATATTTATTCACTTTATACATTTCAATTAATTTGATGCATAAACTATGCATATTTATGCATCAATCTATATAGACGCTGCATTAAAGTTTACAGGAAGGATCAGGTAAATATACTGCTCCTCTTCATCCTTGATAAAGCAGGGAGACTTGGGATTCATCATATAAAGGGTGATCTCCTCGTCATCAATTACCCGGAGCGCATCAATCAGGAATTTCGGATTGAAGCCGATCATGATGTCTTTTCCGGTTTTATGGATCATAATTTCTGCATTCATAGATCCAAAGCTGGAATTGAGTTTCAGCTGCATGGTATTATCCAGAATATTCAGAATAAGAGGCTTTTTGTCATTCTCCCGAACCAGAATGGTGGCACGCTCGATGCAGTCTAAAAATTCCCGCTTTTTCACTGACAATTTCGTCTCATAATCACTGGAAAGCATCTGGCTGATGCGGAAATATTCCCCTTCAATCAGTCTGGAAACCACTATTGTATTATCAAATTCGAAAAGAATATGATTTTGACTGAAAAAAATCTGAATTTCACTTTCATTATCACCACTTAAAATCTTGCTGATTTCGCTTAAGGTTTTACCTGGAACGATCACCTTGCTGTTCTCATAATGATCTTTCAATAAAATCTTCCGGATGGAAATCCGGTGTCCGTCAAGGGAAGTTACCTTTAATACATTATCGGAAACTTCGAAAAGCTCACCGGTCATCATTTTATTGCTGTCATTGGGTGAAATGGAAAAAAGTGTCTGGCGGATTACTTCTTTTAAGGTAAATTGTGAAAGCTGTATATATTTATCTTTTTCTATGTAAGGCAGATAAGAAAATTCTTCTCCGTCCCGACCCTGGATATTGAAAACAGAATTGGCGCTGGAAATGGTAGTATTGAACCGGCTGTCTGATTCAATAGTGATTTCACCGTCAGGAGAAGAGAGTTTTCGGATAATTTCAGAAAAAATCTTAGCTTCCAGGGCAATTTTTCCTCTTTCTAAGATAGAGCCTTCGACTTTTGTTTCGATTCCAAGTTCTGTGTCATTACCCGTCAGTTTGATCTCACTGCCGGAAGCATCAATTAGGATACATTCCAAAATGGACATGGTTGTTTTTGATGGAACGGCTTTTTGAACGATATTGATTCCATTTAAAAGCGCGTCATTTTTAAATGTGAGCTTCATAGTTGTTGATAATTTCCTTTCCTTGATGAAGATAAAAAGTAGAGGTATAAATAATAAATTTTCGTAGTAACCGCCGTAGGGGCTGTGAGTTTGTGTAAAACCAAAAAAATCCTTGAAAATAAAGGAAAAACGGTATGAAAAGGCTTGTGGAAAACTCTTAAGATCCTGAGAATTCTTCGGAAGGTTTTCCACATGGGAAAAATGGGAAGAGATTCCGCGAGAGTTTTCCACATTTTGTTCACAGCATTTTCACCGTCTATTGTGGACTGATCTTTTTCTTTAATATTTCAACGGTGCTGCGGAGAGATTCGTTTTTTTCCATATCATGAGCGATTTTTTCGGCGCCGTGTATGATGGTGGTATGGTCACGGCCGCCCATGTATTTGCCGATGGTCTGCAGCGGGGTATCCGTCATGTCGCGGCATAAATACATAACGATCTGCCTGGGAATGACAATATCGCGGCTTCGCTTTTGGGATGCAATATCAAGCTGCGTAATGCCGAAATGGTCGCAGACTACCTGCATAATGGACTCCGGAGTTACTTCCCGGGCAGCATTGGGAGAAATTAAGTCTTTTAAGGCTTCTTCTGCCAGTTCGATGGTGATATCCCGGTTGGTTCCAAGTTTTGAGAGAGCCACAATTTTCGTCAGGGCTCCTTCCAGCTCACGGATATTGGACTTGATGTTTGTGGCTATGTACTTGATTACTTCATTATCAATGTTATAGCCTTCCATCTCTTCTTTTTTCCGGAGAATGGCCATGCGGGTTTCGTAGTCGGGAGACTGGATATCCACCGTAAGGCCCCATTCGAAACGGGAACGGAGACGTTCTTCTAAGGTTTCGATTTCCTTGGGAGGCTTATCGGAGGATATGATAATCTGCTTTTTGGCCTCATACAGTGTATTGAAGGTATGGAAAAATTCCTCCTGGGTACTTTCTTTTCCAATAATAAATTGAATATCGTCAATCAGGAGAACATCGTTGTTCCGGTATTTTTCACGGAATTCGGTGGTGGTAGTGTTGTTTTTATTACGGATGGCATCGATCAGTTCATTGGTGAATTTTTCCGAAGTGACGTATAAAATTTTCGCTTTCGGATTATTCTTTAATATGAAGTGCGCGATAGAGTGCATCAGGTGGGTTTTTCCAAGTCCCACACCTCCGTAAATAAAGAGAGGATTGTAAACCTCCCCCGGTGATTCGGCCACTGCCAGGGATGCGGCATGAGCCAGATTGTTATTTGCACCTACTACAAAGGTGTCGAAGGTATATTTGGGATTTAGGTTTGCGTTCTGCAGTGCTTCGGGGCTTACGTCCTGGGGAGCTTCCGCCGGCGCCTGCTTTTTCGGTGCTTTTTCATTCTTCTGGGCTTCCTCCTTGGAAATGAATTCGACTTCGCACTCAATCCCTGTTTTCTCTTCGATAGCGATTTTCAGGAAAAAACCGTATTTCTTCTTAATATAACTGATCATGGCGCTGTCCGGGGCAACGATAATGACCTTGTCTTTGTCCATGCCGTAAAGCTGCAGAGGGAGAAGCCAGGTCCGGTAGGACACGTCCATGATGTCGTGTTCTTCCTTTAAATACAGTAAAATGTCATCCCAGTTTTCTCTTAATTTTTCTATCATAACATGTCTCCTGAATGGTTAATAAATCAAAGCGTAAAAAAGCCCAATCTAATTTCATTCTACATTAATTATTCACATTTTTCAATGAAAATAGCAAAAATCCGGGAAAATATTGTGGATAACTATGTGGAATGGCAGTGGGAGCTGTGTTTATCCACTGTGGAAGGAGAAGTTGTCCACAAAGAAGGGAGAATGGCTGAAAGAAATTATACACAATGAGAATTTCCAGAATATATGCGGATTTTTGAGATGCTGTGGGGAAAACTTGTGCATTTACCCACAGTTATCCACAAGTTATTCACAAATTGTGGATAAAGTTATGTAACCTGGAGAGTTATCCACGGGGGGCCTTAACTGCAGAATCAGATCAGGGAGAACATGCAGCAAATTTTAGGCAGCCCATTGACGGAATGCATCCATTTTTTTATAATAAGGCAGTAACATGCATTGTATCTTACAATTTAAGAACAGTAGCAGGAGGATGAAAAATTGAATAAGAAAAGAAAAGACACTCGTTGGCTGACCAGTGTTGCACTGATGGCGGCGATCGTGATCCTTTTGGCGAATACGCCTCTGGGAATGATCCAGCTGCCGGTTATAAAGGCGACAACTGTTCATATTCCGGTAATTCTGGGAGCGGTGCTTTTAGGTCCCATGGCAGGCGCGGTTTTAGGCGGTGTGTTTGGGATCTGTTCCCTGATCAGCAATACTACAGCGCCGACTCTTTTGTCCTTTGCCTTTTCGCCCTTTATGAGTACTACAGGACTGGCAGGAGCGATAAAGGCAGTCTGGATCTCGGTGGGATGCCGTGTGATGATCGGTGTGGGAAGCGGATGGTTATGGATCCTTTTAAGGAAACTTAAGGTGAATACATCCATAGCGCTTCCGATTACGGGATTTGCAGGATCCATGCTGAATACCATTCTGGTTATGGGAAGTATTTATTTTCTCCTGGCAGCAGAATACGCAGGTGCCAGAAATGTAGCTGTGGATGCGGTTTGGGGTCTGATCCTGGGGACGGTAACGGCGTCAGGAATCCCAGAGGCTTTGGCAGGCGCAGTTCTTACGGGTTTTATCGGAAAAGTGATGCTGAAGGTGCTGAAATGGTGAGAAAGACAGGAAAAACCCTGCAAAACCCGCAGATTTGCGGCTAAATTCGTAAAGAAAACCCTTGACGGGCGGACCTGTTTTCTATATAATTGAGAAGATGTTTAATTAAAATAGTCGGAATATGTGTATTCATATTTTATAAGAATATGCTATTGGAAAGAGGAGGTGCAGGAAACCATGAAGATGACTTATCAGCCAAAAACCAGACAGAGAGCGAAGGTTCACGGCTTCAGAGCCAGAATGAGCAGCGCAGGCGGCAGAAAGGTATTAGCTGCCAGAAGAGCAAAAGGAAGAGCAAAATTAACAGCTTAATGAAAGCTTAAGAACATCAGGCCGCAAGAAATTGTGGCCTTTTGTTGCAATTAAGGGAAGTTCTTATTTCCATCAATGTGTATTTTCAGAAAGGTTTAAATTCCGGGAAGTTTTTTCGGAAATGAAGGATGATTCATGAAGCGTTTCCCATCAATTAAAAAAAACAGTGATTTCCAGAAGGTGTACAAAACAGGAAAATCTTACGCAAACCGCCTGCTGGTTATGTATGTAGAGAAAACGGGTGAACCGGAAACCCGCATCGGAATTTCGGTGAGCAAGAAGGTGGGCAACAGCGTAGTCAGGCATCACATATGCAGATTAGTACGAGAGATATTTCGTTTAAATAAACACAGGATTCAGACTGGATTAAACATCGTGGTTGTCGCCAGACCGGCGGCAAAAAATTCAGATTATCATCAATTGGAAGGTGCATACCTGCACCTGTGCGGACTGCATAACATTAAAAAGGAATCGAAGTGATCTTATGGTGGCGAAAATACTGATTTGGCTGGTTCGGTTTTACCAGAAATATTTGTCTCCTTTAAAAGTAAGAACTCACTGTATTTATGTGCCTACCTGCTCCCAGTACGCCCTGGAAGCAATTCAAAAGTACGGCGCATTGAAAGGTACATGGTTGGCTTGCAAAAGGATCTTACGGTGCCATCCCTTTGCAAAAGGCGGTTATGACCCAGTTCCGTAAAGTATGAGGAGGTATTGGTTTGGATTTCATAGTGCTCACTAAAAATACCGGTGCAATTCTGGGACCTATCGCTGATATATTCGGCTATATTATGGACCTGCTGTTCACCCTGACCAGCAAGGTGGGAATCCTGAACATCGGTCTGTGCATTATTCTGTTTACGATTGTAACACGTCTGCTTCTTTTTCCACTGACGGTAAAGCAGCAGAGAACTTCGAAATTAATGAATGTCATGCAGCCGGAGCTGAATGCCATTCAGAAGAAGTATAAAGGAAAAGACGACCAGCAGTCCATGATGGCCATGCAGGCTGAGACAAAGGCCGTTTACGAGAAGTATGGAACCTCAATGATGGGCGGCTGTCTTCCCATGCTGATTCAGCTTCCCATTCTGTTTGCGCTGTACCGGGTTATTTACAATATTCCGGCTTACGTTTCGTCTGTTAAGAATTATTTCGAACTGGTAGTGAATGCACTGCCTTCCGGTTTTCAGACGAATTCTGTGTTTACCGGTCTTGTGGAAGCATATAATATGACTTCCTATGATTTTTCTGAGACGAATCGAGTGATCGATCTTCTGTATAAGCTGACGGACAAGCAGTGGGATCAGTTGGTTGCTGCATTCCCCGATATTTCCAATGCAGTGTCTTCAAACGGACAGAATGCGGTGGAAGCGATTCATCAGCTTCAGAATTTCTGCGGTGTGAATATTGCATACACACCTTTTCAGATTATTACTGAATTTATGAACGGCGATGCCACAATTTTTATGGCGGCAGCAGCTTTGGCGATTCCGGTTTTGGCAGGCTTGAGCCAGTGGTTCAGTACGAAGCTTCTGACGGCTAACCAGCCGAAGCAGGATTCGGAGGCTCCGGGAGCCAATATGATGAACCAGATGAACATCATGATGCCTCTTATGTCGGTATTCTTCTGTTTTACCTTTGCTTCTGGTATCGGTATTTACTGGATTGCCCAGAGTGCCATCATGATCGTGCAGCAGATCATCTTAAATTCTTACTTTAATAAGATTGATATTGACGAGCTGATTCAGAAGAATCTGGAAAAGGCCAATAAAAAGAGAGCGAAAAAAGGTCTTCCTCCGGAGAAGATGAAGAGAAGTGCCAGTGAGACCATCCGCATGATGCAGGAAAAGACGGAGAAGGAAGAGGCAGAACGGATGGAAAAGATGGCAAAGACCAAAGCGATTGTCAAGGATTCCACCGAATACTATAATAAGGATGCGAAACCCGGCAGTCTGGCCTCCAAGGCGGCTATGGTTCAAAAGTATAATGAGAGAAACAGCAAGAACAATAATAAGAAATAGGAGGGGATCGCTATGGATATGATTACGGTTTCGGCCAAAACGGTAGATGAGGCAATTACGAAAGCGCTGATTGAACTGGAAACCACCAGCGATAAGCTGGTTTATGAAGTGATAGACAAAGGCAGCACCGGATTTCTGGGAATCGGAGCCAAACCGGCTATTATCCGGGCTAAGAAGGAAGTTACCATCGAAGATAAAGCCATCGAGTTCCTGGATCAGGTGTTTGAAGCCATGAATCTTCAGGTAACCATTGAAACCTCCTACAAGGAAGAAGAGAAGGAGCTGTCCATTAATCTGGTTGGGGATGATATGGGAATCCTCATCGGAAAGAGGGGTCAGACATTAGATTCCCTTCAGTACCTGGTGGGAATGGTGGTGAATAAGGGAAGCGAAGGCTACATCCGGGTAAAGCTGGATACGGAAAATTACCGCAGCCGCCGCAAAGAAACCCTGGAAACTCTGGCAAAGAACATCGCTTATAAGGTAAAACGGACGAAGAGGCCGGTATCCTTAGAGCCCATGAATCCTTATGAGAGAAGAATTATTCACGCAGCTCTTCAGAATGACAAATATGTAACTACCAGAAGCGAGGGGGAAGAACCTTTCCGCCATGTGGTGATTGCATTAAAGAGAGATTCCGGACGGAGAGAGCGGAGCCGGGACGGAGTTAAGGATTCTGCCAGAGAGCAGGAATAAAAAGGATAAATGATCGTTTGCCGGTTTGAACAGCAGAGCCGGCTGTAGAAAAAGGGGTGTGAAGGCAACGAAACCTGGGGCAGGATGGCTGCCGGCGTTGCCCTTGCATCCTTTTCTTAATTCACAGGAGGGAAATCGTATTCCTGTGAATTAAGAAGAGGATGGAAGAATATTGACAGCTCAGACTGCTGTGAAATTTATGATTTGGAGGACAGGATGAAGACAGATACCATAGCGGCCATTGCAACGGCACTTTCCAATTCAGGAATCGGGATTATCCGGATCAGCGGCAAAGAAGCGTTTCCCGTGATTCGGCGGATATTCCGCACAAAGAGCGGCAAGAAAATTGATACGGAAAAATCTCACCGCGTTCATTACGGATTTATTTATGACGGGGAAGAAAAGCTGGATGAGGTGCTGGTACTGATCATGAAAGGGCCGCACAGTTATACGGCAGAGGATACGGTGGAGATCGACTGCCACGGCGGTGTCTGGATGATGAAGCGGATCCTGGAGACAGTAATCCGGAATGGGGCCAGGGCAGCGGAGCCGGGAGAATTTACAAAGAGGGCTTTTTTAAACGGAAGGATCGATCTTTCCCAGGCAGAGGCGGTGGCCGATGTGATTCAGGCGGAAAATGATTACGCCTTAAAATCCTCAGTTAGTCAGCTGGGAGGATCTCTTTCCCGGAAAATCCGGGATCTCAGAGAAAAGATCTTGTATCAGATTGCTTTTATTGAGTCGGCACTGGATGATCCGGAACATATTTCTCTGGATGGCTATCGCGAAAAGCTGAAAAACGAACTTTTTCCGGTTAAGGAGGAACTGCAGAAGATGATTTGTTCCTTTGATAATGGAAAAGTAATGACAGAAGGAGTCAGGACTGTCATTGTTGGCAAGCCCAACGCAGGAAAATCTTCTCTGATGAATGTGCTTCTGGGAGAGGAGAGAGCGATCGTCACGGACATTGCAGGAACCACCAGGGATACGCTGGAGGAGAAACTTTCTCTGGGCGGAATCACATTGAAGGTGGTGGATACGGCAGGAATCCGGGATACGGAAGATGTAGTGGAACGGATGGGTGTGGACCGGGCCAGGAAGGCAGCTGCAGATGCGGATCTGATCATCTATGTGGTGGATGCATCAAGGCCCCTGGATGAAAATGACCGGGATATTATGGCATTTATCCGGGATAAGAAGGCTGTAGTTTTATTGAATAAGACGGATCTTCAGGTGGTTATTTCTCCGGAGGAGCTGGAAAATATGTGCGGACAGAAGGTGATACCCGTGTCGGCAAAGGAAGAGACCGGCATAGATATGCTGGAGGAGGAAATCCGAAGGCTGTTTTACCGTGGAGAAATCCGCTTTAATGATCAGGTAACGATTACAAATGTAAGGCAGAAGGCCGCGCTGGAGGAGAGCCTTTCCAGTATCCGGATGGTGGAGGAGAGCATCGACGGAGGACTTCCGGAGGATTTTTATTCCATCGATCTGATGAGTGCTTATGAACAGCTGGGCAGGATCATCGGAGAAGCGGTGGAAGATGATCTGGTTAATGAGATTTTCAGCAAGTTCTGCATGGGCAAGTAGGATAGTGCAGAAAGTGAAAGTAAAGACTGAGATAGTAAAGACAGAGACAGGCAAGGGAGGATTGGAATGCCGTTTTTAGAGGAAACTTATGATGTGGCAGTGGTGGGCGCAGGCCATGCAGGCTGTGAAGCGGCTCTGGCATGTGCAAGGCTGGGACTGGAGACGATTCTTTTTACCGTCAGTGTAGACAGCATTGCCCTGATGCCCTGCAACCCCAATATCGGAGGAAGCTCCAAGGGGCACCTGGTGAGAGAGCTGGATGCCCTTGGGGGAGAAATGGGAAAAAATATTGACAAAACTTTTATTCAGTCCAAGATGCTGAATGAATCCAAAGGGCCGGCGGTGCATTCCCTTCGGGCACAGGCGGATAAGCAGGAATATACCAGACAGATGCGGATGACACTGGAAAATACGGATCATTTGACTATCCGTCAGGCGGAAGTTTCTGAGATCATTGTGGAGGATGGCGTCCTTTGCGGAGTAAAGACCTTTTCCGGAGCAGTGTACCATGTAAAGGCTGCCGTGCTCTGTACCGGAACGTATCTGCGGGCCCGCTGTATCTACGGAGATGTGAGCAATCCCACCGGACCCAATGGTCTGCAGGCGGCAAATCATCTGACGGATTCTCTGAAGGCCAACGGCATCGAGCTGTTCCGGTTCAAGACGGGAACGCCAGCCAGGGTAGATAAGCGGAGCATTGATTTTTCGAAAATGGAGGAGCAGCTGGGAGATGAAAGAGTAGTTCCCTTTTCATTTTCCACAGATCCGGAGTCGGTGCAGAAAGAGCAGGTTTCCTGCTGGCTTACTTATACCAATGAAGAGACCCATAAGATCATAAGGGAAAATCTGGACCGATCACCGCTTTTTTCCGGCGTGATCGAGGGAACAGGCCCCCGGTATTGTCCGTCCATCGAGGACAAGGTGGTAAAATTTCCAGATAAGGAAAGGCATCAGGTATTTGTGGAGCCGGAGGGACTTTATACCAATGAAATGTATTTGGGCGGCATGTCCAGTTCTCTGCCGGAGGATGTGCAGTACGCCATGTACCGGACAGTGCCTGGGTTGGAGAATGTAAAGATTGTCCGGAATGCATATGCCATTGAGTACGACTGCATCAATTCTCTGCAGCTGAAGGCATCTTTGGAATTCAAAAAGATCCGGGGGCTTTTTTCCGGAGGACAGTTTAATGGAAGCTCCGGTTATGAGGAGGCAGCAGTACAGGGATTTATGGCCGGTGTCAATGCGGCCATGGAAATTATGGGAAGAGAGCCGGTAGTGCTGGATCGTTCTCAGGCTTACATCGGTGTGCTGATTGATGATCTGGTGACCAAAGAAAACCGGGAGCCTTATCGGATGATGACTTCCCGGGCGGAGTACCGCCTTCTTTTGCGGCAGGATAATGCAGACCTGCGGCTTCGGAAGATTGGATATGAGATCGGGCTGGTAAGTCAGGAAGAGTATGACCGGCTTCTGTGGAAGGAAAAAGCCATCGAAGAAGAAAGCCGCCGTCTGGAAACGGTAAATATTGGCACAAGTGAAAAAGTACAAAACTTTTTAGCACAGCATAACAGCACAGTACTAAAATCGGGAACAACACTTGCAGAACTGATAAAGAGACCGGAATTAAACTATTTTATGTTAACTGAATTAGATGATAAACGGCCCAAACTTCCTTATGATGTCCAGGAACAGGTTAACATAAATATAAAGTATGAAGGATACATCAAACGGCAGATGCAGCAGGTGGCCCAGTTTAAGAAGCTGGAAAATAAAAAAATCCCTGAAGATTTCGATTATTCTCTGGTAAACAGCCTGCGAAAAGAAGCTGTGCAGAAGTTAAATCAGCGGAAACCGGCAAATATCGGCCAGGCATCCCGGATTTCCGGTGTCTCTCCAGCAGATATTTCTGTTTTGCTGGTTTATATGGAGCAGATGCGGCATGGAAAAGGATGAGAACAGGGGATGGATTAGAGATACAAGGAGGTTTGCATGAGGGACAGCTTTAAGATCCAGATGGAGAAACAGCTGGGAGAGATCGGGATTTCTCTGGATGAAGAGAAGATGGAGCAGTTTTTTCAGTATTATGAGATGCTGATTGAAAAGAATAAAGTGATGAATCTGACAGCGATCACTGAGGAAGAGGAAGTGATTACAAAGCATTTTGTGGACAGTCTTTCTCTGGTTAAGGTATTGCCGGAGCTGAAAGAAGGTGCTGTCCTGCGGATTATTGATGTGGGAACCGGAGGCGGATTTCCGGGAATTCCATTGAAAATCGCTTTTCCTGACTGTCATTTTACTTTACTGGATTCTCTGAATAAGCGGGTAAAATTTCTGGAAGAGGTATTTGAAGCCCTTCATTTCAACGGAATTGATGCCATCCATGGAAGGGCAGAGGATTTCGGACGGGATTCCTCCAGGAGGGAGCAGTATGATCTTGCAGTATCCCGTGCAGTGGCAAATCTGTCTACGCTTTCGGAGTATTGTCTGCCTTTTGTGAAAAAAGGCGGAAACTTTATCGCTTATAAATCGGGAGAGATCGAAGAGGAAGTAAAAGCAGCAGGTCATGCGGTGGAAATCCTTGGAGGAAAGATAAAAGAAATAGTACCTTTCTGTCTGCCAGGCACGGACATGAAGAGAACTTTCGTTTGGATTCAAAAAGAGAAGAATACTCCCAAGAAATATCCCAGGAAAGCAGGGCTTCCTTCAAAAGAGCCTCTTGTATAAGCGTGTGGTTTGTATGAGAGATTCGTTTACAGATAAGGAGAGAAACGGAAGATAGAGGATGAAGGTTATTCTTGCTGGCGGCCGGAAATGAAATTATGTATAAAGATTATACGCATAAAGCCTATACACATAAAGTCCATACACACTTAAAGTCAGGTGTGTGTGGGCTTTCTTTTTTGCAGATACATGGGAATAGAGTGAAGGGGAGAGGAATCATTTTTAGGAGTTGAGGATTGTGAGGCATTTTGTTTGTTTTTCCGGAAGTCGGATGTCGTTTTGTTTGGTTGTATGGAAAATGGGGATTCATATTCAGAGAGAGTTTAGTGGAAATGGAAATAAAGTTGGTGAGAGCAAAATAGATAAGAGGAGAAAGAAGGGAAAAGAAGGGAAAAGAGAAAAGGAGAAGCATGCCGAGGAGATTAATAAATAAAGGAACGTAAGTGATCCGAAAAAGCAAGGAGTAAACCATCATGCGCCGGCGGGCGGCGCTCCAGCCGTCCCTTAAAAGTGTGGCGGCGCATTTGGCATCCCTGAATACATGCCGCCTGTTCGGCGGCAGGACTTTCAAAGTAAACCATCATGCGCCGGCGGCCGACGCACCAGCCATCCCGCAAAAGTGTGGCGGCGCATTGGGCATCCCTGAATTAACGCCGCCTATCCGGCGGCAGACTATCAGAGTAAGGAAAAGGGTAAATAAAAAGAGATGGATGATATCAGAGAAAGGAGTAAAATGTTTCACGTGAAACATTTTGATGGGCTGAGAATTTAAACTGAGAAAAAAGGGTGATAGCTGCAAGGAGAAATTAAACGGAATCGATATTAATAAATGGATTTCATGTTAATAAAATTTGATTTTTCAAGCGGATAATTGTAAAAACAGAGTGAAAATTATCTATTACATGTTAAATATATCAAGCCTGGATTCTCTGAAATTCAGGCTGAAATAAGAGAATGCCGGAGTCAGATCTTAAATCTTCTTTGACTCCGGCACAATAGGGTTATCAGGACTCAATGATTCTTAGCCATGGCGCAATTTTTTGTTTCGTGTTTCCTGGCTGAATTAAAAAACAATATTTAATATAAATAGGTGTGTACCGCCTGCATAACCTGGCTGGGACATTCCAGATGGGGCAGCTGTTTTCCCTGGGTCAGCATTGTGGATTCCACTGCGGGATTGTATTTTCTGTATTCTTCGATCCGCTCTTCCATATCGGAAATCCACTGGCTTCCTACGATATAAATGCTGTTGTCGATTTTTTTCAGTGCATTAATCACATTGCATTTGGTGTAATGGCAGGCAATGCTGGCGTAAAGGGACTTTGGTGATTTCCCAAGGTGGGCAGCTTCGTAGTAAGCATCGACTATGCTTCCTTTAACAGAAAAGGGATTTTCGTAATACTCATTCATAAACAGCTGCTGAAGATTCTGCCGGCTGCAGGCAATATGGTATATAAATGTGCCGATAATAGGAAAGTCTAAAATAAATTTATAAAGTTTTGCAGACTTTCCGGGTACTTTGCTGCAGGAAAGAAGGCTGTCCGGATTAATGAAAAACAGGCTGTCGAAAAGATTACTGTTGCTGCTGCAGGCCATAAGTGCAAGAGAAGCGGAGCTTCCGCTGGTAATCACACTGGTTCGTCTTCCGATTACGGACTTGATAAAGTCGCAAATCAACTGTACATACAGATAATTTGTGTATGTCATGTTTGGTTTTTCGGATCGTCCGCAGCCTAAAAGGTCTATGGTATATACCGTAAAATGCTCACTTAAAGGACGGACTACGGAATTCCATTCATAACTGCTGGAAGAAGAGGCAAGATCATGGATCAGGAGAAGCGGCTTTCCGTTTCCTGTTCTTTGATAATGAATATTTCCAAAACGCCAGCGATAGCAAAGAGATTCGGAATCTTCCAAAATGTTTTTGCCGGAAGCGGATATTTGAATGTATTTGTTAATAAGAGCCATGGAAGCGGCGGCTCCGGAGCCGAGAATTAACATAGTTAAAAGTTTGTTTTTACTGCTCATTCAATATGTTCCTCCTGATTTCTGTGGTGCATTTTGGTCGTTGGCGCACCGAATCCCCCCTGTTTCTTCCATTATAATACAGGCATTCTATGAATACAATGGGTATTTTATGTCGAATTGTGAGAGGTGTTTTTTCAGTATATATGTTCTTTTTGGATGTTGAGCGGGGGATGGAAAGGAGATATTTATGGAGAAACAGGATCCTAAAATGAAAAATGAGATGTTTCACGTGAAACATTTTCTTAAAATTATAAATAATCTTTTTGCATGTGCTTTTTTGTGATATATTATAATAGGAAAAAAAGTGAGAATATGTTATACTAAAAAAAGTGTTTTTACGAGGTTGAAAGAGACGGAAACCATTGACGTAAACCATCATGCGCCGGCGGGAGCATACCAGCCATCCCATGAAAGTGTGGCGGCGCATTTGGCATCCCTGAATTAACGCCGCTTATCCGGCGGCAGGACTTTCAGCGTAAAAATACGAAAAAGTTGTGTTTTCAACAAGGAAAAGAGGATTGTAATTCATGGGAAGAGTAATAGCCATCGCGAATCAGAAAGGCGGGGTAGGAAAAACTACAACAGCCATTAATTTATCTGCCTGCCTGGCAGAGGCAGGACAGAAAGTATTGATGGTGGATTTTGATCCGCAGGGAAATGGAACCAGCGGTTTGGGCCTGGAAAAAGGAAATATAGAAAACACGGTTTATGAGCTTTTGATTGGTGAATGTACCATTGACGACTGTATTACAGAAAGTGTTCAGGAACATCTGGATGTTTTGCCATCAGATGTAAATCTGGCAGGTGCAGAAATTGAACTTTTAGATGTTGAAGACAAAGAGGCATTGCTGAGAAAACATTTAAGTTCGGTCCGGAATGACTATGACTACATATTAATTGACTGCCCACCCTCATTAAATCTTCTTACGATTAATGCGCTGACAGCAGCAGATACGGTTTTGGTTCCCATTCAATGTGAATATTATGCTCTTGAGGGGTTGACCCAGGTGATGAAAACCATTAATCTGGTAAAAAAGAAGCTGAATCCTTCTTTGGAGATGGAGGGCGTTGTATTTACTATGTATGATGCCAGAACAAATCTGTCTCTGGAAGTGGTGGAAAGCGTAAAGAGCAACTTAAATCAAAACATTTACAAAACGATAATTCCTAGAAATGTGCGCCTGGCTGAGGCTCCGAGCCATGGAATG
Organism: Candidatus Blautia excrementipullorum; assembly: GCA_019118645.1. Lineage (GTDB taxonomy): Bacteria > Bacillota > Clostridia > Lachnospirales > Lachnospiraceae > Blautia_A > Blautia_A excrementipullorum. The sequence goes on from DWYN01000003.1 coordinate 14,711, forward strand.
TCAATTAATTTGTATGATTCCAGATCAACAGGTGCAGAAAGTTATCGTCTTTTGGCGGCAGAGGTTATAAGCAGAGGAGAAGGATTATAATGGCAAAACGTTCAGCATTGGGAAAAGGACTTGGGGCCTTTTTTGGTGATGATGTAGTCCGCGAGGCAGATGAAAAGCGGAGCAGCTCTCATTCAGAGGATATGGATTCGCTGCATGCAGAGAAGGAAGATGTGAATCCGGAAGAAAGAACTACCGTTTTACGAAACAGACGGAAAAATCCCGGGGAAAACAAAGAAACAGAAGAGAATGTTTCACGTGAAACATCCATTAAGATAACGCAGATCGAGCCAAATGGAGAACAACCCAGAAAGAAATTTGATGAAGAATCTCTTCAGGAACTGGCTGATTCTATGAAGGAATACGGTATCCTGCAGCCTCTCCTGGTAAAGAAAACGGGGGATATGTATCAGATTATTGCAGGAGAGCGGCGCTGGAGAGCGGCAAAGCTGGCCGGAATGAAGGAAGTTCCCGTTATTATCCGTGAATATGACCGGCAGCAGTCAGTGGAGATCGCATTAATTGAGAATGTACAGAGAGCGGACTTAAATCCCATTGAAGAGGCTATGGCATATCATCAGCTTATGCAGGAATTCGGCATGAAGCAGGAAGAGATTGCTTCGCGGGTTTCCAAAAACCGTGTTACGATTACAAACAGCATCCGTCTGCTGAAATTACCGGAATCCATCAGAAATATGCTGGTTAATGAAGAAATCAGCAGCGGACATGCCCGGGCACTTTTAGCTCTGGAAGAGCCGGAGCAGCAGGAAGAACTTGCCAAAAGAATATTAGAAAAAGGTCTCAGTGTCAGGGAAACCGAGAAGATCGTAAAATCCATGACAAAGCCGGTGAAAGAGAAAAAGGAAGAACAGGAAGAACGGGATTTAAGTTTCATATTCCGGGATCTGGAAGAACGGATGAAGGGAATTATGGGCACAAAGGTCATGATCCATCAGAAAGACAAGAACAAAGGCCGCATTGAAATTGAGTATTATTCGGCATCCGAGCTGGAGCGGATTGTTGAGTTGATTGAATCCATAAGGTGACCAAGGAGTGACAGGATAGAATGGAAAACAGTATTATGAATCAAATGGGAATCGATCCCGGATATCTGATCCTGGGGCTTGCGGTAATTACACTGATTTTATTTATCACGGTAATTATCTGCCTGATTAAGATGAGTCAGCTGTACCGGAGATATGACCTGTTTATGCGCGGAAAAGATGCAGAAACTCTGGAAGATCTTTTGATTAAGCAGATTGAAGATATTAACCTGCTGAAAATCGAGGATAAAACAAATAAGGAAAACATTCGAAGCATTAATCGGAATATCAGAGCATCTTTTCAAAAGTTGGGACTGGTACGCTATAATGCATTTCAGGGAATGGGAGGAAATTTAAGTTTTGCCATCGCACTTCTTGATTATACAAACAGCGGATTTGTGCTGAATTCGGTTCACAGCCGGGAAGGCTGTTATATGTATCTGAAGAGGGTAGACCGGGGACAGACCGAAGTTCTCCTGGGCAGCGAAGAGAGAGAAGCACTGGAGCAGGCTCTGGGATATGTGGAATATTCAGAGCCGGAAGATAAGTAAAAGGTTATATTTATTCTTTTATGCTTTTATTTATTCGGATATAATGGAATTATTCAATCTTTTTTCAAAAAAGCGCATCGGGGCAAAAAGAAGAAAACGCTTTCTAAAATTTAGATTCGAAGGAAAAGAAAGCAAAAATCCTAAAAAATGATTTGTTTAACTTAAAAAAATAAAGAAAAAACGTAAAATAGTAAAAATGCAGAGAATAAAAGAAATAAGCCGGCTGATCATAAAGGAAAAAAGCCGGTTTATTTTTTTGATAATTAACAAAAATGTATTATAATCAACGAACACAGAAAAATATTATCAGATTGAACTTCAAATTACTTTAATTTTCTTAAAAATAAAAAAATCTTAGCATCGAAAAGCTGGAGAAAAAAAGGAAACGCATAATATTGACATAATTTTCTTAAGTTGCTATAATTTTCTTCAATGGATTAAATCATGAAATCATATGATCCAATTAGAAAATTAAGGAGGAGAATCAAATGTCTTACGTTGATGAAGTATATGCAAGAGTCGTTGAGCAGAATCCCGGCGAGTCTGAGTTCCATCAGGCAGTGAAAGAAGTTCTGGACTCTTTAAAGCTGGTAATTGACGCAAATGAAGAGAAGTACCGCAAGATGGGCCTTCTGGAGCGTTTAACTGAGCCGGAGAGAATCATCTCTTTCCGTGTGCCGTGGGTAGATGATAACGGACAGGTTCAGGTAAATAAGGGATACCGTGTACAGTTTAACAGCGCTATCGGACCCTACAAGGGCGGCCTTCGTCTGCATCCTTCAGTAAACCAGAGCATTTTAAAGTTCCTGGGCTTTGAGCAGGTATTTAAGAATTCCCTGACCGGTCTGCCCATCGGCGGCGGCAAGGGCGGTTCCAACTTTGATCCTAAGGGCAAGTCTGACCGCGAAGTTATGGCATTCTGCCAGAGCTTTATGACGGAATTATGCAAATATATTGGTGCAAATCAGGATGTTCCTGCCGGCGATATCGGTGTAGGCGGAAGAGAGATCGGCTACCTGTACGGCCAGTATAAGAGAATTACCGGTCAGTATGAAGGCGTATTAACCGGAAAGGGACTGACCTACGGCGGTTCTCTGGCACGTACCGAGGCTACCGGCTACGGTCTGGTATACATTCTGGATGAGATGTTAAAGCACAATGGCCAGCAGATGGAAGGAAAGACGGTTGTGATTTCCGGTTCCGGAAACGTGGCAATCTATGCTACAGAAAAGGCACAGCAGTTAGGCGCAAAGGTAGTTGCATTAAGCGATTCCAACGGCTATATTTACGACAAAGACGGCATCCAGCTGGATGTAGTAAAGGAGATCAAGGAAGTTCGCCGCGGACGTATCAAAGAGTATGTGGAGAAGGTTCCTACCGCTGTTTATACCGAAGGCAAGGGAATCTGGACCATTCCGTGCGATATCGCTCTTCCCTGCGCAACCCAGAACGAGCTGGATTTAGAGGATGCAAAGGCATTAAAGGCAAACGGCTGCTTTGTTGTGGCTGAGGGTGCAAATATGCCTTCTACCAGAGAGGCTACCGACTTCTTCTTAGAGAACGGTATGATGTTCATGCCTGGAAAGGCTGCAAATGCAGGCGGTGTTGCTACCTCCGCATTAGAGCAGTCCCAGAACAGCCAGAGACTGTCCTGGACCTTTGAAGAGGTTGATTCCAAGTTAAAGAAGATCATGGCTGACATCTTTGCAAAGGTTGATGATGCGGCAAACCGTTACGGCGTTCCTGGAAATTATGTGGCAGGCGCGAATATTGCCGGATTTGAGAAGGTTGTAGACGCTATGATGGCACAGGGTATTGTATAATTAATACAATCGGAATATAAGCGTGACAAATGCAGAAAGCTGCCGGATTTTTTGGTCCGGCAGCTTTTGTGTTACTGGTTCCGGGATATTTCAGAAAAGGCGGACTGAGAATACACAGAAGAGAGTGGTATGTAATAAAAATTTTACTGGCATTTTGAATATATATATTGTATAATCACCAGAGATGCCGGCGCATAAGGAATCGCAGCTGTTCTGAGGGCGAAGGCAGGAGGTTGAGATTAAAAAGAGAAGAGAAAGCAGGTGATTCAATGCATAAGTTTTTACGGGCAGCAGGTTTTTCCGAGTGTATTACCAAGCGGGAAGAAGAGGCATTGCTGAATACTTTAATGAAAAAAGCGTCGGCGGTTAACCGTCTGGTTCTTGCAGAGGATACAATTTATGCGGAATACCGGTGTGAGCTGGCGCCAGGACTGGGAGTCAGTCTGGTGGGAGAGGAGCGCCCGGAGGGAAGTTTTCAGCTGGATTATTATTTTCCCTACCTGACGGGTGACTGCGCCAGTTCGAAAGAAGAATGCAGTATTGAACGGCATGCAGAGAGGGAAACCTATGCGGGAATGCTGGATGAGTACAAAGTGGGCATTTCTCTGATCTTTTATGTGAGCAATTCTATGGAATACCGGATCCGTCGGAAAAACAGATATTCTCTGGAATCCCAGTCCGTAAATTTGTCCGGCCTGGCTGTGGAAGGAAAGGTGCTTCTCCCAATTCAGAAGACTGCCAGACAGATTGAGATGGCCAAGGTAGCGTCCATGAACCGAAACAGCCTTTTGGAGGCGGCCAAACATGGAGATGAAGACGCCATGGAGACACTGACCATAGAAGATATCGATCTGTATTCCAAGATTTCCAGGAGACTGGCAAAGGAAGATGTATATTCTATTATTGAATCCTGTTTTATGCCTTGGGGAATCGAGTGCGATCAGTACTCGATTATCGGCGAGATCAAAGAAATACGGACATTGAAGAACGAGATATCAATGGAAGAAATTTACAATATGACCATTGAGTGCAATGACATTCTCTTTAATGTGGGAATCAACAAGAAAGATCTTCTCGGCGAACCGGCGGTGGGACGCAGGTTTAAAGGGCAGATCTGGATGATGGGAAAAGTAAATTTTAAGGAATAAATAAAGATAAATTCTTGATTTTTTCCTTATTTTAGGGTATGATAATAAGAGCGTTTCTTCTCTTATGAAAGGGATGCAGGAGAATGTACGTCTGCGTAGCTCAGCTGGATAGAGCGACCGCCTCCTAAGCGGTAGGTCGGGTGTTCGAATCACCTCGCGGACGCCAGAAAATTTGCCGAAAGCTTTGAAATTACAGGGCTTTCGGCTTTTTTGTTTTCTTTGTCAAAATCTACTTCTTTCGGGTCTGTACTCTCGATCTGGTACGCTATCCTCATTTCCGCTTCGTTCCGTTTCATTGCGTTCTCCTTTTTATTTCAGCTGTCAATCTATGTCGAAATATAAGTTTTATCGGTTATAACCGTTAAAAATCATTTCTATTGATTGAAAATCCAGTATATCCGTGATATCATAAAAACAATCCAAGAAGCACCCTACGAGTATAACCGGATGGCGTAAGAAGAACGCCAGATCAAGGAAAGGAGGCAGATCAATATGATTAAACGGGAAACCTATATGAGCCGTATCCGTCCTTTCATCGGAAAAGACCTGGTAAAAGTTCTGACTGGTATCCGTCGAAGCGGCAAGTCGGTCATGCTGGACCTGATTAAAGAGGAACTGTGCGCATCTGGTGTGGACAGCAGCCAGTTCATCTCTATCAACTTTGAGAATATGAGCAACGCCCATCTCTGTACCGCCGTGGCGCTTCATAATGAAATCATTCGCCGAGCTTCGGAAATCAAAGGCAAGGTCTATCTTTTTTTTGACGAAATACAGGAGGTGGACGCCTGGGAAAAATGTATCAATTCTTTTCGCGTGGAACTGGACTGCGATATTTACATCACCGGTTCCAATGCAAAGCTGCTTTCCGGCGAATTGGCGACCTATCTGGCCGGACGGTATGTGGAGTTTGTGGTCTATCCCTTCTCCTTTGCGGAATTTATCGAGCTGTACCACACTGTCTACCCG
>DWYN01000132.1 GCA_019118645.1 Candidatus Blautia excrementipullorum
TACATCACCCGTTACAACGGCACCATCACAGAAGTAGAAGAATGGGGTAAGAAGAAATTAGCTTACGAAATTCAGAAAATGCATGAAGGCTTCTACTATTTCATTCAGTTTGAAGCAGACACACAGTGTCCTGCAGAAGTAGAGAGACATGTACGTATCATGGACAATGTATTAAGATATCTCGTTGTCCGCAAAGACGCATAGTCTTTTGAAAATGGATTTTAGAAAGCACCATTAAGAAACCCGTTCACTTATCAGAAAAAGAGGTAGGAGTTTGAAAGTAAACTTCCAAATCTACCTGAATGGCGCGTCAGGTGCGTCAAGAGGAGGAAAAAATGAACAAAGTAATTTTAATGGGTCGCTTGACAAGAGATCCTGAGGTTCGCTATACCGCAGGAGAAAATGCACTGGCAATTGCCAGATATACATTGGCAGTAGACAGAAGATTCCGCAGAGACGGAGAGGCAACAGCCGACTTTATTAATTGTGTTGTTTTTGGCCGTGGAGCGGAATTTGCGGAAAAATATTTTCATCAGGGAATCCGTATTGTAGTATGCGGAAGGATTCAGACAGGAAGCTACACCAACAGAGAGGGACAGAAGGTATACACAACTGAGGTGGTTGTGGAAGAGCAGGAATTTGCAGAGAGCAAAGCTGCCAGCGATAATTACGCAGCTTCACATCCCCAGCAGAGCGCAGCTCCGTCGCCGTCTATGCCGGCTCCCAGCGCGGCGAGTGCGGACGGTTTCATGAATATTCCGGATGGAATTGACGAGGAGCTGCCTTTTAATTAACCTGAAATGCCTGTAGACAGGCTGTTGAGCATGTTTGACAGATCTTTTTCAGAGACAACTGAGGAGATCGGAAAGAAACTGAAAGAATAGGAGGAATGTATCATGGCTTACAATAGAGGCGAAAGACCGGACTCTCCCATGAAGAGAAGAGGCGGACGCAGAAGAAAAAAAGTTTGTGTATTCTGCGGAAAAGAAAATAATGAGATCGATTACAAGGATGTAGCAAAGCTCAGAAAGTATGTTTCCGAAAGAGGAAAAATCCTTCCGAGAAGAATTACCGGAAACTGTGCGAAACACCAGAGAGCGCTGACAGTTGCTATTAAGAGAGCACGTCACCTTTCTCTGATGCCGTACGTTCAGGACTAATAACTGCGAATAGTAAAATGCCGCTGTCAGAAGCCGACAGCGGCATTTTTCAGATTCATATGGTAAAATAGGCGGGAATCTGTTATAATAAAAGGCGGATTCTTGTTAATTTTTATAATAATGAATGGTAATGAAGGCTATGAAAGGTAATTTTAAATTGAAAGGGCACCTGAAACATCTTACTCGGTGGCCGCTGTATCTGACGATTCTTCTGCTGATAATAAACATACTTGTATATCTGGCAGATATAAAAGCCGGTCTGATCGTGACGCTGGGCATGCTGATTTATGTTGCGTGTGCCGTGGGAATACTGATGTATCATAAGCCCCAGATGTTTAATGATCTGGTTGCTTTTGCCAGCCAGTATGAGTTCCTGGAGAAGCGCGTTCTGGAAGAACTGGCCCTGCCTTACGCAATTATGGATATGGACGGCAGGATGATCTGGTCAAATAAAGTTTTTGCCCGGCTGACAGGAACAGATCAGTTTTACCGGAAAAATGTCAGCACGATTTTTCCGGATATTACGCCGGACAAGCTTCCCGTTCCAAATAATCGGGAAATATCGGAGATCAGCACTCAGGTAGGTGACAGAATTTACCGGATCTCCATGCAGAGAGTGCTTCTGGGCGAGGCTATGGTACACTCAGAGGTGATTGACGGAATACCGGAGAGCACAAGTCTGATCGCCATGTATCTTTATGACGAGACAGAACTGAAGGAATATATTCAGGCAAACGAAGACAATAAGCTGGTGCTGGCTCTCGCTTATCTGGACAATTATGAAGAAGCCCTTGAAAGTGTGGAGGACGTCAGAAGATCTCTTCTGATCGCCCTGATTGACAGGAAGATTACAAAGTATTTTTCCAATTACGATGGCCTCGTGAAAAAACTGGAGAAAGACAAATATTTCCTCATTATGAGACAGAGTTCACTGGAAGCCCTGAAAGAACAGAAATTCCATATTCTGGAAGAAGTGAAAACCGTGAATATTGGAAATGAGATGACAGTGACTCTCAGCATCGGCATCGGGTTAAACGCGGCTACCTATCTGCAGAACTATGAATACTGCCGTATTGCCATAGAGATGGCGCTGGGACGCGGAGGCGACCAGGTTGTGATCAAAAATGGAGACAGTATTACTTATTTCGGCGGCAAAGCCCAGCAGATGGAGAAAACTACCCGTGTAAAAGCCAGAGTGAAAGCACAGGCTTTAAAAGAATTTATGAGTACGAAAGAACGCGTGGTAGTTATGGGCCACAAAATTACGGACGTAGATGCTCTCGGCGCGGCAATTGGTATCTATCGGGCAGGAAAGACTCTGGGAAAACCGGTTCACATTGTGGTCAACGATCCGTCGACTTCAATCCGCCCTCTGATGGCCGGATATATGAATAATCCGGATTATGAGCCGTCTATGTTTATTGACCGCACACAGGCGATGGAGCTTGTGGACAACAATACGGTGGTTGTGGTTGTGGATACCAACAAACCCAGCTATACCGAGTGCGAAGAGCTCCTGCATATGACAAAAACCATTGTGGTTCTGGATCATCACCGCAGGGGAAATGAGGTGATTGAGAACGCTGTTCTGTCCTATGTGGAACCCTATGCTTCTTCGACCTGCGAAATGGTAGCTGAAATTCTGCAGTATTTTTCCGATGATCTGCGTCTCAGGAATATTGAGGCGGACTGTATCTATGCGGGAATTGTGATTGACACAAACAACTTTATTACAAGGGCGGGCGTGCGTACTTTTGAGGCGGCAGCTTTCCTGCGCCGCTGCGGAGCGGATATGACGAGAGTGCGCAAACTGCTCAGAGACAATCTGGATTCTTATAAAGCGAGGGCAGAGGCGGTCCGTACAGCGGAGATATACAGAGAGTGCTTTGCTATTGCAAAATGTCCGAGCGAGGGTCTGGAGAGCCCTACCGTAGTAGGAGCACAGGCTGCCAACGAGCTTTTGAATATAGCGGGAGTAAAGGCGTCGTTTGTGCTTACCACCTTCAATAAGGAGGTGTACATCAGCGCCCGGGCGATTGACGAGGTAAATGTCCAGGTTATGATGGAAAAAATGGGCGGCGGCGGTCATCTGAACAGCGCCGGCGCGCAGGTGAAGCGCCCGATTGATGAAGTAGAAGAGATGCTGAAGGGTATTATTGACGAGATGTATCAGGAGGAAAATATTCAAAAATGAAAGTAATTTTATTAGAAGATGTGAAATCCCTTGGAAAGAAGGGGGAGATTGTTAACGTAAGCGACGGATATGCGCGCAATATGCTTCTGCCGAAGAAGCTGGGACTTGAGGCGACTCCGAAAAATCTGAATGATCTGAAACTTCAGAAGGCCAACGCGGAAAAGGTGGCTCAGGAAAATCTGGAGGCGGCCCAGGCTTTTGCAAAGGATCTGGAGGACAAAGAAATTATTTTGACGCTTAAGGTAGGGGAAGGCGGAAAGACCTTTGGATCTGTGTCCGCCAAGGAAATTTCAGAAGCAGCAAAAGCTCAGCTTGGTCTGGAAATTGACAAGAAGAAGCTGCAGCTTCCGAACCCGATCAGAAATCTTGGAGTGACTCAGGTGCCGGTAAAACTTCATCCAAAGGTTACGGGAAGTCTGAAAGTATGGATTAAAGAGGCGTAACGTGGAGGACAGCGTATGGAAGAAGCACTGATTAAGAGAATACTGCCTCACAGTATTGAGGCAGAGCAGTCAGTGATCGGTTCTATGCTGATGGACAGAGATGCGATTCTGGTTGCTTCGGAAATTCTGACAAGCGAAGATTTTTATCAGAATCAGTACGGCATTATCTTTGACTCCATGGTGGAGCTGTGCAATGAAGGACAGCCGGTGGATCTGATAACTCTTCAAAACCGGCTTAAAGAGAAGGATCTCCCTCCTGACATCAGCAGTATGGAATATGTCAGGGAACTTCTGGAGGCGGTTCCAACTTCGGCGAATATTAAGTATTATGCTAATATCGTAAGTGAGAAAGCTGTACTTCGCCGCCTTATAAAGGCTGCGGAGGAAGTGGCTAATGACTGCTATCTGGAAAAAGACAATACGGAGACCATCCTGGAGGAATCCGAAAAAAAGCTGTTTCAGATCCTTCAGAGGAAAATAGGCAGTGATTTTGTTCCGATTCAGCAGGTTGTGCTGAATGCAATTAATAATATTGAAAAAGCATCAAAACTCAAGGGAAGTGTGACGGGACTACCTACAGGATTCGTGGATCTGGATTATAAAACATCCGGAATGCATGGATCAGATCTGGTGCTGATCGCGGCCCGCCCCTCCATGGGGAAAACGGCTTTTGTTCTGAATATTGCCCAGTATATGGCGTTCCGAAAAAATATTACAGTGGCAATTTTCAGTCTGGAAATGTCAAAGGAGCAGCTGGTAAACCGTCTGCTTGCCATGGAATCACATGTGGATTCTCAGAACATGCGTACTGGTAATCTGAAAGATGAAGACTGGACTAAGCTGGTGGAAGGAGCGGATATTATCGGCCGCTCCAATCTGATTATTGACGATACTCCCGGTATCAGTATTGCCGAGCTGCGTTCCAAGTGCCGGAAATACAAGCTGGAACATGATCTGGGAATTATTATGATTGATTATCTTCAGCTGATGAGCGGACATGGAAAAAGCGACTCCAGGCAGCAGGAGATTTCTGACATTTCCCGTTCTCTGAAAGCCCTTGCCCGGGAGCTGGATGTTCCGGTGATTGCGCTGTCACAGCTGAGCCGGGCGGTGGAACAGCGTCCGGACCACCGGCCGATGCTTTCAGATCTCCGGGAATCCGGAGCCATTGAGCAGGACGCCGATGTTGTGATGTTTCTTTACAGAGACGATTATTATCATAAGGATACTGAAAAAAAGGATATCGCGGAAGTGATTATTGCAAAACAGCGAAACGGCCCTATCGGTACGATTGAACTGGTATGGCTTCCAAGATATACCCAGTTTGTAAATATGAAAAAATAAAGCCGCAAATGCGGCCTGCATATCTTGTCGAACGCTTTTTGTTGAAATTCATTGTTACTCTGCTATAATTAATCTAGTACAGTGAGCGACGAAAAAACGATACCTTGACCTGGCCGCTTTTTTTGCACCGCCTCAATGTGTCAGATCGTTTCATTGTATAAAGCTGTGTCAGTATCACTTCGCCTGCATTGAGATCCTTATGGATTTTCTGCTAACAGATGCGTGGCGCCCTTTCTTTCTGGGAAAGTGCGATTATGCAGATTTTGCTCCGCAGCAGGGAGATGATGCGGCACGCTGTGAATTTCATAAGGAGGTGCGGCATGGAGACAAGGTATACAGTCAGACAGGCAGCCGAGATGACGGGAGTCAAGGCGTACGTCCTTCGATATTGGGAGGATGAGCTTGATCTGCGCATTCAGAGAAATGAACTTGGCCATCGCTATTACACCGGATATGATATTCAGATTTTTATGAATATTAAAGAACTGAAGAAGCGGGGGCTTCAGCTTCGGGCAATTAAGGACTTGATTCCTCAGATTGCGCGGACGGTGCCCGGTTCTGCAGAAAGCAAGGTAAAGCTTTTGGAAGGCGAGATACAGGACTGCAATGCGCAGGAGCCTGAAGCCTCGGATGAGGAAATGGAGGAGGAGCTTGTTTCTCCTGCAGAGGAAGAGACGCCGATGAATCCCAAAATCCTTGAGTTTCAGGCAATTCTTGAACGGTTGATTACACAGGAGATACAGTCCAAGAATGAGGATGAAGAGAGATGCCGTTCCCTTGATCTTGCAATCAGAAGACAGCAGATGGCAAGAAGGGAAGCTGCTGCTGCAAGTGAAAAGAAGTCAAAAAGAAAAATACATAAGCACAGTGGGAAATAAAGAAACATTTGTAAAAAGATTCTGCTTTTTAACGGCAAAAAGCTGCAGCAAGACGCTGCAGCTTTTATTGTTGCCATACAGAAAACTGTCTGCGACAGCCGCTGTAAATTGTTGACCAGATGATTATTCTGCCGGATGAATGGCTTCAGTCGGACAGACATCTGCGCATGTTCCGCAGTCAACGCATGCATCAGCATCGATTTCGTAATGCTCTGCACCTTCAGAAATAGCTTCAGATGGGCACTCGCCTGCGCATGTTCCGCAGCTTACACATTCGTCAGTAATTACATATGCCATGATAATAATCCTCCTTTTTTCTCGTTAGTACCTTGACAGGTTCTATATCGTTATTCTAATATATCTTTCCGGGGATTACAAGTATAAAATTATAAACATAATTTTATATTCTTCCCGTTGATTCGAAACTGATTATGTATTATAATGGATTTGCGTTGTGATCCATGCAACGTATCTTTAGAGAAGCAGAAAAATTTTTAATATAAAAAGGAGGAAAAAACCATGGCACAGGTTACAAAAGATATGCTGATCGGTCAGCTTCTTGCATTAAATCCTAATATTGCGGCAATTCTTATGAGAGCGGGCATGCACTGCATCGGATGCCCTTCATCTCAGATGGAGTCTCTGGAAGAGGCTGCAATGGTTCATGGAATGGACGCAGATCTTCTTGTTCAGCAGATTAATGATTTTCTGGCAGAATAAAACAGAAACAGATAAAGGAAAAGGGAGCAGTGAAAAGACTGTTCCCTTTTTGCCGCTATAAAATTGCTTCCTCAGATAGATGAAAAAGTCTGGAGAATTTGTCTCCGGTAATGAAAGCATTAAGTCATGTCTGATTAAATTTGTGCAAGCTGTTGAAGTGCATGAAGTGAGATCAGTTCTCCGTGTTCTTTCAGATAAGCCTCTCCCGCTGCTGTAAAAGCTTTTCCTTTTCCGTATTCGGAAAGGATATTGCAAACTTTATTAAAATCCTCGGGAGTACAGTCTGACTGATGAAGCACAAGCTGATATCTGCCGCTGCGAGATTCTTTATACAAGGAATTCTCACCAGTGAAGAAACCGTTCAGCCCGTGGGAAGCATCAATAACATCATCCAGATGGGAAAATGTGTAGAGGCGGATAATACTTATCTCCGGAGCCGGAGAAACCGGAGGTTCAGCCGGAGCAGAGACTTTCTGAGCGGTATCTTTCCTCTTTGCTTCGCACAGTTTCTGGAAAATATCTATGATATTATCGGCGCCGTCCAACTGGACAGAATCTGCCTGACCGCGATCTTTATATGGGGTGAATTTTGAGAAACGGGTATCCAGTTCCTCGGGATCTTCCACTTTTGTAATGATGAGGATGATACTGTCTACATTTACAGGAATCGCCTCGATCATCAGCGGAATATTATCAGCCTCAAATCCAAACTGTATCTGTGCCTGCTGCATCATATCACGAAAAAGTTTTTTGGCCTTCTCAGTTCCGTAGGCCAGTTCGCTGAGCCTTATCTGATGCAGCTCCAGATCTTCCTTTGTAAGCGTACAGCGGATCTGGTTTTCATTGATTTTTTCAATTTTCATATCATCACATCCTATTCTTCTGATCCTGCCTTTATTATTATATACGTATTCTCTGTCCCGGGATTCCCGCGGAAAAAGCGGAGATTTCAAGGAAAGAGCAGATACAGACACGGTAAAACAATACCGCAGGCAGGGTATAGTCCATGACTCTGATGCACGGCATTCCGCTTAAGGCTGACACAGTACGGCCTTACCGCGCATATGCTTCCGTTGAATATGCATCTCAACTTAAAATCTATTATATACCACATACATGGAAATTGTAAAGAAATTCAATTTACCTAATTATAAAATATTTGGAAATAAAATCGAAATTTTTTTATAAATTGACGAAAACTATTGCATATCAAAAATAAGGCAGTATAATAACAGATAAGAAAGGCTTCTCTTTATGGGCGGATCAACAGGAAACGAAGAGTTTCGCTTGCAGATAACCGCTATTCTAATTTTACATTTCATTGCTTTAAGCGTCATGCAGTGTTCTTGCTGCGTCAGCCGCAAAATTCCCGAAAAATGAAAAAGATAAGGATCCGCTTATACTGCGGAGGCGCTTTCTTAAAACCTATCAGGTGTTTTCTGAAATCATAAAAAAGGAAAGGAGGGGTGAGGCAGGAAAATATATCACAGAGAGAAGAGCGTCAGCTCTGTAAAATTCCCGGAAATATGTGTTTGCCTGTATACAGCATAAAGAAGGGAAAAGCAGGAATTCTCCGCAAAAGGCAGAGAGATCCCCTGTGTGCTTGACCATGCGGAGAAATCCTGCACATAAGAGAAATATAAAAAAAATATAAAAAGTCTATTTTAATGATGAAATCACTTTGAAATATGATATAATATAAAAGCATGTCTTTTCAGGAGGAACTGATTGAACAGTGAAAACTTTTGAACTAAAAGGAGAATCAAATGAAGAAGCAAGTAAAGAAGCAAATGAAAAAGAAATATATGCCGGCTGTCATTGTTTGTGGCCTGATTCTTTTGCTGACAGTATGCGGCCTTGGAGTTCATATCATTGCAAAATATATTCCGACGAAAGAGAGAATGGATTTAACAGAATATTATGGGTCTGCAGGTGAGGGCGAGGCGGTTGTGGTGCTCGGAACGGCAATTATGGAAGAACGGGCGCAGATATCCGGAGATCAGGTATATTTGCCGCTGGATATGGTGAATACTTACCTGAATCAGAGATATTACTGGGATGAGGCGAATCAGCAGATTCTTTATGCAACTCCATCGGAGCTTCAATACTATCCAGCGTCCCAGTCTGGAGACGGAGACGTGTGGGTAAAGGATGGAACAGTATACCTGAGCCTGCCATTTGTACAGAAATTTACCGATCTGGATGTGTACAGAAACGAAACTCCTGCCCGTGTGGCGATACAGTATCAGTTTTCAGGAGTCAGAACAGTACGGACAGAGAGGGACACATACATACGTTACAGAGGCGGAATTAAATCCCCGGTGCTTACAGAGGTACCGAAGGATACGACTCTGATTTTTATGGAAGAGCTTGAGGAGTGGACCCAGGTGGCCACAATGGACGGCTACGTCGGCTATGTCAGAAAGATGGACATTTCTTCTGAGGAGACTGTAGATTTTGACAGGGACTTCCAGAAAGAAGCCTATACTTATATTACGATGGATGAACCGGTAAATCTCAGCTGGCATCAGGTAACCACCCAGGAAGCCAATGCGTATCTTCAGGAAGCAATCGCAAATGTCAGCGGTGTGAACGTGATTTCACCGACCTGGTTTTATCTTCAGGATACAGCGGGGAATATCGCGAATATATCGTCGGCAGACTATGTAAACCAGGCCCATGAGAGGGGAATGCAGGTCTGGGGACTGATTGATAATTTTACAGCGGACGTCAGTACTACGGAGACGCTTTCCCAGCTGTCTTCCCGCCAGAATATTATCAGCCAGCTGATGGAAGCGGCTGCGGCAGTGGGACTGGATGGAATCAATGTTGATTTTGAAACGCTCAGTGAAGATGCCGGACCTCACTTCCTGCAGTTTCTCAGAGAACTGTCCATAGAGTGTCATAAGAATAATCTTGTGCTTTCTGTGGACAATCCCGTTCCGGAAGATTTTACCAGTCATTATGACCGCCGGGAGCAGGGGCAGGTAGTAGATTATGTAATTATCATGGGATATGACGAACATTATGTTGGCTCTGAGGAGGCTGGATCTGTAGCTTCTCTTCCATGGGTGGAGCAGGGCGTTCAGGACACGCTGGCAGAGGTTCCGGCTGAACGGACAATTTTGGCGATTCCGTTTTATACCAGATTATGGAAGACGACCGGCGGCGCTCTGACAAGTGAAGCGATTGGAATGGAGCAGGCCCAGCAGGTAATAGCGGAAAACCATGCAGAGCCTGTATGGGACGGCAGCGTCGGACAGAATTATGCTGTTTTTGAGACTCAGGATTCTACATATGAAATATGGCTGGAAGATGCCAGCTCCATTGCGGAAAAAGTGAAATTGATACCAAAATATAATCTTGCGGGAGTGGCCCAGTGGAAGTTGGGATTTGAAGATAGCAGCATTTGGCAGGTAATCAGCGAAAATCTACAGTAGTGTTCTATCAAATAAAAGAAAAAGCAAAGCGCCCGGATGTTTCCGAAAGGAAAATCCGGGCGTTTTGCTGTATCAAAATGCAGGTATGAAAAGAATTCATATAAAAAATCCCTATAAATGGAAGGAGGCCGGTACTTGCGTACCGGCGCGTATGAAAAAGAAAAATATTTATTATAGAAAACTTATCGTTTTCTATGATACAAAGTATATCCTATAAATGTGAAGAAAATGTGATGAACATTTGAAAAAAATATGAAGAAAATATAAATGGAAGTCTAAAATTTTTTCCATGTACCGCGGAAAAACAGTAAAAGCAAAGGAAAGATTTCCAGGCGGCCGGCCAGCATGTCGAAAATCATAACGGATTTGGACAGGTAGGAAAAAGAACTGAAATTGCCAAGAGGACCAGCGATCTCCAGCCCGGGACCAATGTTATTCAAAGTAGTGGCTACAGCCGTAAAAGTGCTTACCAGATCATAATTGTCAATTGCGACAATCAAGATGGATACAGCAAAAATAGTAAGGTATACACTGAGAAAAATGTTGGTAGATCTCAGAATTTCGTGGGAAATGGGCTTTTTGTCCATTTTAATTTTTTTCACAGCATTGGGATGCAGGTACAGCTGCAGCTCCTTGTGGGCGGCTTTGCAGAGAAGAAGAATTCGGGAAACTTTAATTCCTCCGCCGGTACTTCCTGCGCATGCGCCGATAAACATAAGAAGAACGAGAACAGCTTTCGACAGGGTGGGCCATTGGTTAAAATCTGTACTGGAATATCCGGTAGTGGTAATAATAGATCCTACCTGAAAAGCTGCCTGCTGAACGGCGGTTCCGATTCCTGAAAAGAAATGGCGCGTATTGATGGCAATGATTACAATAGACACCGCTATAATTCCAAGATACCAGCGAACTTCTTCAATGGAGAATGCCTGCTTGAATTTTTTTGTAAGAATCAGATAATACGCAGAAAAATTCACTCCAAAGGCAATCATAAAGATTGTAGTGATTACCTGGCAATAGGTGCTGTAACTTCCCATGCTGTCATTTTTGATGCCAAAACCTCCGGTTCCGGCAGAACCGAAAGTGATGCAGAGGGCATCAAAAAGAGGCATCCGCCCCAGAAGAAGCAGAAGTATCTGCAGTATCGTCATTCCAAAATAAATTGTGTAGAGGATTTTAGCAGTCTGCTGCACTTTTGGAACCAGTTTGCTGACAGAAGGTCCGGGACTTTCCGCTCGCATTAGATTCATGTGATATCCTCCGGTGAGCGGAAGAAGGGAAAGAAGAAACACGAGAACTCCCATTCCTCCGATCCAATGTGTAAAGCTTCTCCAGAAGATGATACTGTGGGGAAGTATTTCAACATCTGTCAGTATACTGGAACCTGTGGTAGTAAATCCGGATACTGTTTCAAAAACAGCATCTATAGGATGGGGAATACTTCCGCTGATTATAAAGGGGAGGGCTCCGCTGATGCTGAGCACAATCCAGCTGAGCGCAACCGTCACACAGCCGTCCTTAATATAAAAAACTTTGTTCCTGGGCTTCTTTCTGGTGAGAAACAGCCCTATAACCAGACATAAAATGATGGGAATCAGAAAGTCATACAGTTCCTCTTCCTGATAAATCACTGCGGCGATGCAGGGCAGAACCATAAAAATAGCCTGAAGATTAAACACCCATCCTACAATATAGGCAATAATTCGGTAATTCATAGCGGCCTCCTTATTTTGCAAGAATATCGCAGATATCGCGAAGACCTTTATGAGTAGTTACAATGATTACATTATCGCCAATCTGAATCATATCCTGGCCCCTGGGAATACGGATTTTGCCGTTGCGGGCCAGACAGCAGACGAGAAGATTATCTTTGAGGCGGAGCTCTGACAGCGGAACTCCCACTACAGGAGAATAATCGTGAATGGCAAATTCCAGTGCTTCAGCCTGATTGTCCAATATGTGATACAAGGTTTCTACATTGCTTCCAATAGTATTCCGCATAGCGCGCACATAACGAAGAATGAAATCTGCGGTGATATATTTTGGATAAATGACGCTCCCGAGATCCAGATCGTCAATAATATCGGTATAGGGCAGGCGGTTTACCTTTGCAATCAGTTTTGCTTTTGAAACTGTCTTGGCAAAGAGGGAGAGAAAAATATTTTCCTCATCCAGATTTGTCAAAGTAACAAAAGCCCCTGTATTTTCCAGTCCTTCTTCCATCAGAAGAGCGCGGTCAGTGCCGTCGCCGTTAATGATAGTCGCATCAGGAAGCTGTTCGCTGAGAAATTCACAGCGCTGAGGATTCTGCTCAATGATTTTAAATGGTATTTTGATATCAGTTAATGCCCTTGCCAGGTAATAGGAGATGGTCCCCCCTCCGATGACCAGGGCGTTTCTGACCTGATGGGTTTCCAGGCCGATTTTTTTGAAAAACATGGCAGTATTCTGGGGGGTGGCAATAATTGAGACAAAATCTCCATTATGTATGATATGGTCTCCGCCTGGAATAGACAGCTCGTTTTTATTTTCAATTGCGCAAAACAGAATATCACAGCGGTATTTTTCCGTGATTCTGGAAACAGTCATTCCATCGAGGCCGAATTCAGGAAGAACTTTAAATTTTAGAAGCTCCACCCTTCCTCTGGAAAACGGATCGATTTTGATGGCAGCAGGGAAGCGCAGCAAACGGGAAATTTCATCTGCAGCGGCAAGTTCCGGGTTGATGATCATGGAGATTCCAAGCTTTTCCTTAATAAATCCAATTTCCTGGCTGTAAACAGGATTGCGGACCCGGGCAATGGTATGACAGTGCCCTGTTTTCTGTGCGATCAGGCAGCAAAGAAGATTCAGCTCATCGGAAGCCGTGACCGCGATCAGAATATCTGCTGTGGCGATTCCGGCCTCTATCAGAGTATTAATACTTGCACCATTTCCTACGATTCCCATGGCATCAATATCTTCTGTGATGTCATTAATAGTTTTTTCTGCGGTATCTATCAGGTAAAGATCTATATTTTCTTCCTGAAGCTGTTCTGCAAGAGTACGCCCTACTTTACCGCATCCTACAATGATGATATGCATGACTTCCTCCATTATAAAAATGTAAAAAAATAACGGCCTGCAGTTGTAGCGCAGGCACTGCCGATAACAGGCATTATATATGCGGAACCATTATAGCACTGTCCGTATGAATTTTAAATAGAAAATATTATGCAAAACAGATGGAATACAGAAAAATGTATCTTTATTATTCGTTATATTTTTGATAAACTGCATAGATATCAGAAAAGAGAATCACAGGCATGCACTTGTGGCCTTTTGAATGCTGTGCTATATTAAAAAGTATGTAAGAGATAAGATAAAATCCGGAAAGGAGGCATTTATGGATACAAGTACGGTAAAAGAAACGGTGGACAAGGTGGATCAGAGTCTTTCCGAAATGGGGATAGACGGTGTAAAAGAAAATTTGAAGGAAATACTTAATATAAAAGACTATCTGTCCGGTCAGCTCCCGGCTATAATTGGTTTTGGGCTAAAGGTGATTCTGGCAATTCTGGCATTTTTTATCGGAGGAAAACTGATTAAATGGGTGATCAAAATTGCCAGGAAATCCTTGGAAAAGGCGCATGTGGACGCTGGCGTAATCCA
>DWYN01000133.1 GCA_019118645.1 Candidatus Blautia excrementipullorum
TAGCCAGACCTTTCTGGCTATATCCTTTCTGCTTCATCTCATGGCTGTCTTCCAACATTTTTCTCACTTCCCGGAGCCGGTCTTCATCAATCCCGCGCCCGTTATCTGATATAATAAATTCTCTGGTCTGCTCTGATATGCAGTCCGAAACACAGATCTCCACATTTTCAACTGTTGTTTCCATCCCGTGTTTGATTGCATTTTCCACTGCAAGCTGGAGGGCGAAGACCGGAACTTTGCTCTCCATTGTTCCCTTTGACAGCTTCACTTTGAGGCTGATCCGCTCTCCAAACCGAAACTTTTGTATCTCAATATAATCTCTGACAATCCCCATTTCTTCCGCCACAGTCACGATCGTCTTCCCATTGTTCAGATTATACCGAAGGATACGGCTCAGAGAATTATCGATCATCTCAATCTCCGGCACTCCCTTCTCTATGGCGATCCCGCTGATGGTCTGCAGCGTATTATACAGGAAATGCGGATCAAGCTGCGCCTGAAGCGCCTCAAGACGCGCCTGTTTTTCCTGGATCTGGCTCTGATACTCTGATTCGATCAAACGATTGATTCTCTCATTCATCTGTTCAAAGCTCCTGTACAGCGTCGCCACCTCATCGTTGCGGCCTTTCGGAAGCATATTTTCATACCGTTCTCCCTGCCGGTAGTGCCGCATGGTGCGGGCAAGATTTTCAATCGGCCTGGCTGTGCGGTTTATGATATAGTACAGCGCCAGCCCTCCGAATATGAACATGGCAAAAATTATAACGCAGGTACTTATAAACTGAACCTGTACGCTGGACAGAGCCTGGCTCTCCGGTATGATCTTTACCATCGTCCAGCCCTCTGTGGCTGAGTTGTCACCAATAACAATACAGGTCTCACCGCCAATTTCCCGGGTAAACCAGTAGCTGGTTTCTTCCCTCCTGCCGATCTCCTTTCTGACCGCCTGATAGTCTTCCTCATTTCCCTCTCCGCTGGCATAGATCTGCTGCAGCCCGTCATCAAAAATGAGCAGGGATTCTCCTTCGCTGTCCACCTGTCTGTTCAGGTCATCAAGACGGCTTTTATTCAGATTTACGGAAATGATAAAATAATAGTCGTCATTTTTCAGAGGATATTTGATATATCTTGAAAAACAGATAATATCTCTGGTGTCGTCCCTGATGGCGCGGTCCTTGGTAACAGTAAGGCTTCCCCCGTTTTTCTTCGCGTTCATAAACCAGGGCATCAGGCGGAGTTCCTGATCGTCCAGCAGATACAAGGTGCTGCTCTGTGTCGTGGCAACCGGTATCTCATTAAAAGACGCCTCATCCATAATATACAGTTTATCAGAAGTACTCGAAAACAGATAAATACTGTCGATATTATTGCCCGTATGATACTGACTGGCAAGTATATTGTAAATCTGGTTGTCCTCCGTGCCGGAATCCTGTCCGCCATTTTCCCAGAACACTTCGTCTACAAACACATCCCTGGACGCAGCTGACAATTCCTCTACGATCCCGGAAAAATAATTGCTGTTGGCCTGATGCAGCATCTGCATATTATTTTCTATGACCTCTTCTTTTCTGACATTATAAAAATAAATGTACATGAAAAATGTGCCTATAATCTGGATCAGACAGATCATGGCGATCACAAAGATAATCTGGTTCGACAGCCTTACTTTTATAAAACGGGAATATATATCTCTCATCTTACGAATCATTTGCCGCTCTCCTGTAGTACATTTAATACTATTTTAGATGGATTCCAAAACAGATTCAATAAAAACCAGATTTTTCCTGTGAAACAATTCAGATTTGTGAGAGTGAAAAGGCACACCGTGCGGGAAATTAAGACGGCTTTGTAATGTGCCATAGAAAAACAGAAACCGGAAAAGCGGCGTTAAGATTTACGGCGGCTTGTTTGCACTATGCGAGTCAGCCTGTTGTAAATCTTGTTTTTAACCGCTTTTCCGGTTTCATGGATTTTTTCAATACTCGGATGTTTTCGCCGGCTGTTTCTGCTTTGCGTAGCGAGGCATTTTTTTCCGTTGGGGCGCATACACGAACTGATAAAGGATTCCGGCCATTATGCATGCTCCTATCGTGTCCAGAACAGAATGCTGTTTCAGGAACATAGTCGCCAGAATGATAAGTCCGGCCAGGGTATATACCCCGATACTTACCGCTTTATGCTTCCTCAGTTCTCTGCTTTCAAACACCGCGACACACACGCTCAGGGAATTGAAGACGTGCAGGCTGGGAAATACATTTGTACAGGTATCGGCCCGATAAAGCATCCTCACCATATCTACAAAAATGTTATCACGCTCAAACACCACCGGCCTCAAGTCCTGTCCGTTCGGAAATAGTGTCGAAAC
Organism: Candidatus Blautia excrementipullorum; assembly: GCA_019118645.1. Classification (GTDB taxonomy): domain Bacteria; phylum Bacillota; class Clostridia; order Lachnospirales; family Lachnospiraceae; genus Blautia_A; species Blautia_A excrementipullorum. The sequence goes on from DWYN01000133.1 coordinate 2,366, forward strand.
AATGAGGAATATCGTCATCCCGGTAAACATAAATGCCGCCATTCTGTAAAACCCGGGCACATCTGTGAAGAAAAAGTACAGAAATGCCGCGGCAATAAAGAAAAACCACAACAAATACGGCACAATAAAATATTCAATAAAAGGTATATATTTGTCCGCCTCTGTCTGGACCACATAATAGTTTGTTGTAACATGTTTTTCCAGCCAGAAAAACCACGGCAGATATATAAGGATATATAAAAACACCCATGCATGTTTATATTTTTTTACAAATTGGATAAATTGTGCTTTCCTGTTCATATCTGATACTCCCTTTTTCCTTCCGAAGGGCTCGGATCCCCCTGTCCTTCTGCTGATTCGACTCGATTATAGCACGATTTATACAGGGCAACAACCAACTTTATAAAATCCTAAGAATTCTTTAGATTCTCGGTTTGCACTCTCAGCTCAGCCCGCGATCACCTTAAGTTTTCTGCCGTGCAGCTGAACCTCCATCTCTCTGCAGCCGGTATACGTTTCTCCGTCCGTATGTACAGTCATAGGCTTTTCCGTCTTCAATTCCAGATACCTGCACCTGAGCCTGGTAATTCCCCTGCAGTTCAGACGGGCTCCCAGGTATACCGCGGGAAGAAGAAACAAAATTTTCAGTTTTGATATGCCGGAAACAAGAAAAACATCCAGCACTCCGTCGTCCGGCAGCGCGTCGGGACAGAACCGGAACCCGCCGCCTTCGCAGGGCAAATTCATGAATGCTGCAAAAAACATTTTTTCAAAGGTATATTTCCTGCCGTCTTCCAGAATGACCTCCGCACGCACCGGCTTATCTCTAAGAAGTCTTTCCAAAGCCACTACAGCATAGGTCAGTTTTCCCAGATGAAGACGATTGAGCATATTTTTCCAGCGGGATACGCTGACTTTATGGCACACAGACGCATCAAAGCCTATACCGCTGCTGACTCCGAAGAACATCGTTTTTTCCCCTGTGTAAAGTTTTCCTACATCCATCTGGATAACTTTTTGAGGAGAGAGCACTACATCCAGCGCTTTTTCCGGTTTTTTCGGAATTCCCATTCCCCGGGCGAAATCATTGCTGGAACCAATGGGTATATATCCCAGCGTAACATT
>DWYN01000017.1 GCA_019118645.1 Candidatus Blautia excrementipullorum
AAGGAGCTTTTCGATAAAGCGGGCGTCCGGCCGCTTCTCGGCGTGGTGCCGGACAACCGGGATGCTTCCCTTTCCTGTATGAAGGAAAGGGCGGACTTCTGGGAGCTTCTCCTGGAGCTGCAGGAGGAGGGGTGGTCCATCGCACAGCATGGCTGCCGCCACGTGTACACCACGAAAAAGGGCGGACTGTTTCCGCTGAACCAGTTTTCAGAGTTCGCCGGACTGCCCTATGAACGGCAGAAAAAGCTGATCGCTCATGGAAAGCGCATGCTGGAGGATCATGGCGTGGTGACGGATATTTTCATGGCACCCGGCCATTCCTATGATAAAAATACCCTGCGGGCGCTGAGAGAATGCGGCTTTTTCTATGTGACAGACGGCTTCGGCAGCGGTCCTTACCGGAGAGAGGGCCTGACCTTCCTTCCCATTGCCAGGAAGAAATCGGCCTGCTTTGGAGACGGGGAAGGGTATACGACCCTGGTGATTCACGCCAACGGCATGAGTGAGGCAGAGATCGGCTGGTATGAAAGAATGCTTGCAGAACACGCCGGAAATTTTATCTCCTTCGGTCGGCTTCTGGAGCTTCCTGCAAAAGAACGCGATTCTGTAGGAAATCTTGCAGAATATGCGCAGGCCTGCGGAAAACGAACGGCAGTGCGGGCGCTCTCCGCGTTTCGGCTGAAATGAAAAGCCCGGTCGGAAGGACGGGACATGCGGGAGAGACGAAGCGTGCCGGAAGGACGGGGCACGCAGGAGAGGCGGGGCATGCCGAAGGATGGGGGATGCCGGAGAGGTGAGCATGCCGGAGGGATGAACCTGGGAAAAGGCGATTCCGGCCGGGCGGCCCGGTGAAGCGATTTCCAGCCGGGAAACCCGGCTGGAAATGGAAAAGGAGCAGGGAAGGAATGAGCGAGGAAAAGGAACAAAAAAAACCGGTCAGGGTGCTGCAGGTGCTGGGGGGGACCAGCCTTGGCGGCGCGGAGAGCCGGGTGATGGACAGCTACCGGCATCTGGACAGAAGCCGGATTCAGTTTGATTTCTGCGTCCATTCACAGGAGGAGGGCTTTTTTGATAAGGAAATTGAAAGCCTGGGCGGACATGTATACCGGGTTCCCCGGTTCCGGGTGGTGAACTGGTTTTCCTACCGGAAGGCGTGGAAGGAATTTTTTCGCGCGCATTCGACGAATGGTCGTCCGGTCCATGCCGCGGTGCATGGGCATATGACCAGCACGGCCTCCATTTATCTCCCCATCGCGAAGGCGGCAGGCGTGCCGCTTGCCATTGCCCACGCCAGAAGCGCCGGTGTGGACCCCGGCCTGAAGGGAGCCATGACAAGATTCCTGCGCAGGAATCTTGGGAAAAAGGCGGATGTATGCCTGACCTGCTCCCGGCTTGCGGGAGAGGCCGTATTCGGGAAAAAAATGGTGGAGGAAGGCAGGGTGATTACCGTCCCCAACGCCATTGACGCCGCGGAATTCGCTTTTTCGGAAAAAACGCGGGAGAAAAAACGCGCGGATCTGGGTATCGGCGCGCGGGAATTTGTCATCGGCCACGTGGGACGGTTCGGCCACATGAAAAATCATGCCTTTCTTCTGGACGTGTTCGCGGAGATTCATAAGAAGCTTCCCGATTCCCGGCTGCTCCTTGTGGGGGAAGGCGGTCTGATGGACTCCGTGCGGGAGAAGGCCGCGTCTCTCGGCCTTTCCGACCGGGTGATTTTTACGGGAAATCAGGCGCGGGTGGCGGATTTTTACATGGCCATGGATTTCTTTGTGTTTCCCTCCCTCTTTGAAGGGCTGCCCGGCTCCGTGATCGAGGCGCAGGCTGCCGGCCTTCGCTGTCTGGTATCGGACAGCGTGACGGACGAGGTCCTGATCACGCCGCTGGCGCAGGCCCGTTCTCTTGCAGAGGGGGCGGCTGCCTGGGCGCAGGAGGTCCTTTCTGGCAGGGATTATGAGAGGGAACAGATGGCGCAGGCCATAAAAGACGCCGGATTCGACGTTTCGGATCAGGTGAAATTCCTGGAGAAGCTTTATCTGGGAGAAAGAAACTGAGAGAAAAGCAGGAGAATTCCGTATGAAGAAAAAGATCATGCTCATCGTGCCCATGCTGCATCAGGGCGGTTTTGAACGGGTATGCGTTGCCACGGCCCGGCTTCTGGAGCCGTACTATGAGGTTTATATCGTCATTTTCAGCGCCATGGACATCGCCTATGACATCCGGGGACTTCACGTGATTGACATTCACATGAAAAGCGTGGAGGGAAAGGCGGGGAAGATTCTGAATGTGTTCCGGCGGGCAAAGCGGGTGGCCGCCCTGAAAAGGGAATACGGGATTGAAATCGCCTACAGCTTTGGTCCCACAGCTAACCTGGTGAACGTGTTTTCCGGAATGCGCCCCTTCCGGAAGAACGCGGCAAAGCGGACAAAAATCTGGTGCGGCGTGCGCAGCTACATGGACATGGGGAATCCCGGCCTTCTGCGCCTGTTCTGCCGCCATTCGGACCGGGTGGTTTCCTGCTCCAGGCTGATCCAGCGGGAGCTGGAGGCGCGCTTTTCCTGCCGGAAGGTCTGTACGCTCTACAATCCCTTTGACCTGGAGGCCATCCGGAGCCAGTCAAAGGAAATCGGGGAGAAGGAACGCCTTCCCTTTGCGGGCTGCGGCCGGGTGATCGTCTCCATGGGACGCCAGGACGATGTGAAGGGCTTCTGGCATCTGCTCAAAAGCTTTTCCCTGCTTCACCGGAAATACGAAGACATAAGACTCCTGATCGTCGGCGAGGGCGATTTTAAGGAATACTGGAAGCTGGCGGAGGATCTGGGGATTTCTGACGCCGTGAGCTTCCCCGGCGTGAAGAAAAATCCCTTTCCTTATCTGGCGCTTGGGCGTATGTATGTGATGACCTCCATCAACGAAGGTTTTCCCAATGTGCTGGTGGAAGCCATGGCCCTTGGCATCCCCGTCATATCCACCAACTGCATGACCGGTCCCGCCGAGATTCTGGCGGAAGATTTTGACGCGGTTTCCGGACGCCAGGAATATCTGGACGCGGACTACGGGATTCTGATTCCGGTGATGGAGGAAAAGAAGAATCTGGACTCGTCCGTGATTACGGAGGAGGAGAGGAAGCTTGCCGGGCAGATGGAGCGGCTCCTTTCCGACGAGGCGCTGCATGAGAAATACAGCCGGGCGGCGGTGGCGCGCGCCGCGCAGTTTTCCGGGGAAGCCTATGTGGAGCGGATCCGGGGGATGGCGGAGGAGTAAAGAGAACGCTTCGGTAATAAACGGACAGGAGACAGAATAATGGTCAGGGAAAAGAAAACAGAAGGATGCAGAGGGTTGGAATTACTTCGTCATAATAGTATTTTATTTACTATTTTGATTCCATTCGTTGCCTGCATGATCGTTATTCTTATTGCTTTTCTGGTTTTGATTGAGATGCTGATGACGTGTGGAACGAAGGCTGTGGCAGAAAAAGAAGCGGACAGAGCGTTAAAACAGGCTGGAGAGCTGTCCGATACACTGTTGGAGTATTATGCTTTCTGCTATGACAGGATTGAAAAGGAAGAGATACAGAAATGTATACAGGAAGAACTTCAGTCCGGGGAATATACATTGGTGACAGCTTTCCTGAAGGGTTACAGAGAAAAAGATGCGCTCCTGAATTCCATATATCTATGGAATGAAAAGGAGGATATGGTATTTTCAAGCGAAGGAGATGTCTGCCGGACAAAGAATTTTTCGGATCAGGGGGCGATAGACCTTCTGACAGAGCAGGTTAAGGGATTCCTTCTGCGCAGGATGACGGACGCCGAAGGGAAAACAAAGGAAACGCTTACATATTTTGTTCAGGATGAAGAAAATGGAAGAAATGCTCTGGTTGTCAATCTTGATTTAAAGCTGTTTGAAGACAGAGCCGGGGTGCATCTGAAAAGAGCGGAAGCTGTGTCAGAAAAGGCAGGGAAGAATGCTACGGGAGAAGGGGGAAGTTGTAAATATACAAAAGGGGGAAGGGAATATTATTTTTCATGGAGAGAGTCGGGAATTGGAAATTGGTTTTATGTGACGGAAACCGGATATGAGGAAATGCTTTCGGTTTTGAATATATACAGTGGAATAGCTGCCGTCATCGCCATTTTACTTATCGCTCTGGAAATTCTTGTAGCTTTTCTGCTGGCGAAAAAGATATATATTCCATTGAAAAAGCTGGTGGGACATGAGAAAGCAGGAAATGAGGAAGGAAAGAGTTCCCATAATGAATACGAATTCCTGAATGGTATATTGAGTAAAATGGAGGAGAATTTTAATGAAGTAGAATCGGCCTGGGAACGTTACCGGAAGAGCAGAAAGGATGAAATTCTTCAGAAAATGCTCTATGGAGACATAAGCCGGGAGGAAGTGGAAGTGGAGAGCAGGGACAGCGGACTGACGTGGAGTAAAAAAGCATTCTGCGTGGTCTGCTTCAGCTTTAACCATCTGGAAACGGTTAAGGGGCTTTTTTCCAGGACGGAAATGCAGACGTTCTGTAGCATTATGATTAGTATGCTGGAGGAATATCTGGCGAAAAGAGGCTTTGTCGCCTACGGAACGGAGGATGAGGATTACGCTGTCAGCCTGATTCTTCAGTTGGATGAAAAGTATGAAAACAGTGATATATACGCTATGGAGACATTTCCGAACGAAAATGTAACGGAAATTCAGAAACTGCTTTTTGACGCAAAAACGGAGATGGAAAAGATACTCAGACCAGTTACCTTTTTTGTGAGTGTAGGCCGCAGTGTTACGGAATATGAGGAGATTCAACGCTCCTGGATCGATACAAAATATGCCAATATTTATCGGTTTATCAGAGGGGCGCAGAGGATTACCCTGTTTACTGAGCACATGGAAACATATGAAAGCGGAATTCCATATCCGATGGAAATAGAGAAAAAGCTGCTGTATAATATCAAAGCCGGAAATATATCGAATATTTTAGCCACTTTGGAAGAATTCTTTTGCGCAATCCAGAAAATGGCTCCTGGTGAAATGAAATGGGCAATAAATCAGGCGATGACGTCTATTTTTAAAATCAGTATGACGAACGAGTACAGGATGAAGGACAATAGTCCTCTGGATTGGAAAAGCTGGACGAACAGATTGAATGGAACGGATACGGTTGATGAAATGAAGGAAGTTTTGATTCAGCTTTTAAGTAATCTTTCCATAAAGGCTGCGGACAGCGGGGTGGAAAAGAAAAAAACAGCGGAACGGGTCAGAGATTATGTGGAAGACCACTTCTGTGAAAATACGATTACGGTAACGGAAATTGCGGAAAAAATAGGATTTTCCGTAAATTATACACGACAGATATTTAAGGACTGTTATGGGATGTCCATTTCTGATTATATAACGGACATGCGGATTAAAAAAGCAGAGGAGCTGCTGCTGAATTCTCCTCTTACAGGAAAGGAAATCGCGGAGAAGATTGGATATTCTGACAATCGATATTTTTATGTCGTTTTTAAGAAAAAAACGGGCGAAACAGCTGAAGAGTTCAGAAGGAAAAGGAGCAGGGGATAAGAGAAAATATCATATAAACTGAAGCAGGGGATGCTGAAAGGGCGAAAGACGGAACAGGAACGGATTTTTCTGGGAGAAAGATCCGTTCCTTTTTTTCCGAAAACGGTCAATTTTACTGAAATTACAGAGGAAAGGACAATGTTGAAAAAATGCGGATGTGGTAAAAATCAAACATGGTGTTCGGAAATTATATTTATTATTTTTGACACTTGAGAAAGAACGGGAGATCAGGAAATAATTGAGGCAGCAAAAATAAGGATTTTAAATATTTCCGTTGGAACCGGGACCCGGCAGGATGGGAAGGTTTATGAAAGTAAAGGAGTGTATGGACGAAATGAGAGGCAGACAAAACGGAATGAGAGTTAAAGGGAGGCAGCGGACAAAGAACAGTTTTTTTCGTGAAATCAGAAAAAATGTTTTTTTATATGGAATGACTATTCCCGGATTAGTATTTTTCCTGATTTTCAGCTATGTACCAATGGCAGGACTGATAATCGCTTTTCAGAATTTTAATGTAAAGCAGGGATTTTTGAGCCCCTTCTGCGGACTGGACAATTTTAAATTCTTCTTTAACAGAAGTATCTTTCCGGGACTGACGAAAGCAGGGCTGAATACGATATGGCTAAATCTGCTGTTTATTGCGGCGACAACCATAACATCCGTGATACTCGCGTTGGCATTCAGTGAAATCCGCAGCAAAAAGTATTCCAAGCTTACACAGACGCTTTCTCTGCTGCCTTATTTTATATCATGGGCCATTATTTCCCTTTTTTTGAATAGTGTTCTCCTGAATGCGAGTAATGGGCTGCTGGTTAATCTGCTGAGAGATTTTGGAATTGAAATTAATTTTTATGCGGATGCGGGTGTGTGGCCAGGCTTGCTTGTATTTTTAAAGGTATGGCAGGGAGCAGGATATGGATCTATTGTATATCTGGCTACTATTACCGGGATTGATCCACAGATAATGGAAGCTGCGGAGATTGACGGAGCAACCAGATGGAACCGGCTTCGTTATATGACACTTCCCATTCTCAGGCCGACCATTGTTCTTATGACGCTGTTCAGTGTCGGCAAGATTTTCTACGGAGATTTTGGAATGATCTACGCCATTATCGGAGATAACGGAATGCTGTATTCGACAACGGATGTTATTGATACCTATGTTTATCGGGCCATGAGAACGTTAGGGCAGTATGGCCTCAGTACGGCTATCAGCATGATGCAGTCCGTACTTGGATTTGGTCTGGTCATGGTGGCAAATGGAGTAGCAAGAAAACTGGAACCGGATTCGGCAATTTTTTAACTGGATAGGGAGGAAATCTGACCATGCATAGTAAGAAAATAAAAAAGCGTATCAGCTGGATCGATATCGTGAGCTGTGTTATCGTGACAATTTTTGCCCTTCTTTGTCTGATCCCGTTTCTGTATATTATTTCGGCATCATTAAGCGATGAGAATTTTCTGGTAAGAGAGGGATATCGGATTATTCCAGGGAAGCTGTCCCTGCAGGCATACAGTATCGTCCTTGGAGGAGAACAGATCTGGTCAAGCTACCGTGTATCTATTGTAGTCACGCTGCTTGGAACTTTTCTGAGTCTGTTTTTCAGCTCCCTGATTGCATACCCGCTGTCTACCAAACGGCTGAAATATGAGGCAATGATTAATTTCTATGTATATTTCACGATGTTATTCAGCGGCGGTCTGGTACCCACCTATATTTTGATATCCAGATATCTGAAGATGACAAATACTATCTGGGTGCTGATTATCCCGACTTTGATTATACCGTGGAATATGTTCCTGCTCCGGAATTTTTATGCTTCAATTCCGGCATCCCTGGCAGAATCGGCAAGAATAGACGGAGCAAATGATTTTACTATCCTGATAAAGATTATCTTACCGTGTTCAAAGCCGGCTCTGGCAACAGTCGGTCTGTTTTATGCGTTGGGTTACTGGAATGAATGGTTCAAGGCAATGTTATATAACAGCGGAGAAAAGGCGACGTGGCCGCTTCAGTATCTGATTATGCAGATCATCCGTAAGGCGGAAACTATTACCAATATGGCAGCGCAGGGAGTGAATGTCAGCGCTTCCAATATGCCGTCCAATACGATGAAAATGGCTACTGCAATCTGTACGATAGGGCCGATTGTGCTTGCCTATCCTTTTGTTCAGAGATATTTTACCGGCGGAATTATGGTGGGTTCCGTGAAAGGATAGGATATACCGAAAAAAGGTATTTAGGGGTAACCTTTAATACATAAAAAAATTTTGAGGAGGAAATTGAAAATGAAAAAGAGAGTTTCAATGTTGAAACGTCTTCTGTCCTGTACCTTGGTGACAGTTTTGGCGGCAGGCCTTGTAGCATGCGGAAGTACCTCAGCGGATACTTCCGGGCAGACTGCAGCGTCAGCGGAGTCAGTCCAGGAAGGTACAGAGGTGACAGCGGCGGAAAGTGCCGGGAGTGAAGCGGCGGCAGGTACGGAAACGGCCGAGCCGGGAGAAATTACAATCTGGTTTTGCAATGAAGGTTCAAACTATGAAAAGGTATTTGATCGTTTTGAGGAGTTGACGAAAGACACCTTAAATACGAAAATCAACCTGAACTGGACTACCAATCACGCCCAGGAAATGCCTCTGAAGCTGATGAATCAGGAGCCCTGCGATCTGACCTTTGACGCATACTGGATTAACATGGCAAAGAATATTCAGGATGGTCTTTACGCAGATCTGTCTTCCTATTTTAATAATCCGGAATATCCCGGACTGCAGAAGGCTTTTACAGGAGATCTTCTGGATTCCATGTATGACAGTGAGGGGCATATTTATGCGATTCCGCTTCTGGAAACCTACAATGACAGCAAGTGCTTTTTTATCAGAGGAGACTGGAGAGAAAAGTATGACCTTCCTGAAGTGACCGATGAGGAAACACTCCGTCTGTATCTGGATACTATGGAAGAACATAAGGAAGAGCTGGGGCTGGAAACGCCGGTTGGCCTTGGAAACAGAGGATATTTCTATTTTAAGTACGATGTATACACAAAGATCGCCAATAACATCTGTGAGATTGACTCTACAGGAGCACGAGTAACCCAGCAGTTTGAGGTGCTTTTGAGCGATGACGGAAAGACCGTTCTTGATGCAAACGTCTTGGGGGATCCAGATGAACGTTTTGCCGATTATCCGGAAGGCTATCAGAGCAATTACCGGACCGCGGCTGCGATTGAGCTGGGTGATGACTGGGGAAAATATGTGAATGAAGACTTTGTGACGGCAACAGATATCAATGTAAGATGGAATAATGGGAAATTTGCCATGATCGAAGGTAATCTCTCCGGATATGTAAGCACGGTAAACGCTCTTCAGCAGGTGGATCCGAATGCAAAGGTGGAATGCTATTTCTATGAGCCTCAGGTCCAGAATATGGAGAAAACATTCAGCAATCAATCCTTTGCAAACAACTATATGGTAGTACCCTATTATTCTGAAAATATTGACAGAACCATGAAGTTCCTGGACTGGATCTTTGCTTCCCAGGAAAATAATGATCTGTTCCATTATGGAATTGAGGGAGAGGACTATGAATTAAACGAGGATGGAACCATTACCATTCTCAGTCCGGACAATATGTACAGTTTTCCCGGATATGAGCTGTGCTGGAATCCCATGTACTATCATCCGAACAGTTCCCTTGGAGAATATCTGGAATATGACCAGTGGTCCAGAGACCAGGCCAATTTCCAGGCACATCCACTTCTGGGATTTATTTTTAATCCTAATGAAACCACGGAATTGTCCACATCTCTTGCCGCTTACAAGGCACTGCAGGAAAATTACTATCATCACTTTATGGCTGGAAAATACGGTGCAGATACAGAGGCAAAGATTCAGGAGTTTTATGAGCAGGCAGAACCTGATGTAGAAGTGATTAGAGAGGCGCTGATGCGGCAGGTTCAGGCATATCTGGATGCGAAGAACTGACAGAGGATTTGACCGGCGAGTGTAGAAAAAAATAATTATTACGGCAGCCCGGCTGTTAGGCCGGGCTGTTTTTTCAAAGGATGGTATGTACGAAATGAAATATTCTTTATCGACTGAAAATGAAAAATGGCTTCAAAGCGTATACCCGAAACTATGCGCAAAAATGGAGAGAGAATGTCTGCGAGTGGGGGATATGATCCCTGATTTACCTGAAGAGGGAAGATATCGCACCGATATGGGGAAAAAGGATATAACCTGCTGGATAAATGGATTTTGGGGAGGGATGATGTGGCAGATGTATCATGCTACAGGAAAGAAAATCTTTCTGAATTCAGCTCGAAGCGTGGAACAAAAACTGGATCAGGCATTCGATGTATATGATGGACTGCATCATGATGTTGGATTTATGTGGCTTCCGACTGCTGTGGCAGATTATAAAATGACAGGGGACCGGAAAGCCAGGACGAGGGGGCTGCATGCAGCCAACTTGCTTGCCGGCAGATACAATCCACGGGCAGGCTTTATTCGGGCGTGGAATCCACACATGAGGGGTGGAAAAGAAGAGGACTGTATCGGATGGATGATCGTGGACAGTCTGATGAATCTTCCTGTTTTATATTGGGCTGCTGAAGAGGCCCGGAATCCTGCTTATACATATATAGCGGAAAATCATGCGGATAAAGCTCTGCAATATATTATGAGAGAAGACGGAAGCTGTAACCATATTGTAGTGATTGACTATGAAAACGGGGAATTCCTGCATGTACAGGAGGGACAGGGCTATGCTTTAGATTCCGCATGGTCCAGAGGTCAGGCCTGGGCGATCTATGGATTTGCCGTGAGCGCAAAATATACAAAAAATCTCACCTATCTTGCGGCAGCAAAACGCGTTTCCAACTATTTTATTGCCTGCACGGATAAAACAGGCCATATTTCAGCATGTGATTTCAGATCTCCTCAAAAGCCGTTCCTTTCAGATACATCGGCGGGAGTATGTGCAGCGTGTGGAATACTGGAAATCGCGGATCAACTGAACGGAACAGAAAGAGACTTTTATATTGACAGTGCTGTCAATATCGTAAGGGAAACGGAAAAGAGATATGGAAATTGGAATATGGAGGAGGATGGGCTTCTGAATGGAGGAAGAGGTTCATATCATTCAGGGGAGCCTGAAGAAGGAAGGCCGATGATTTTCGGAGACTATTATTTTGTGGAAGCCATCCTGCGGCTCATGGAACGGTATCTGCCGGTTTGGTGATTTCCGAGGTATCAATATGAATAAAAACAGAGTGATGATATATCCTGTTCCGGATTATGTGGCTTTAAGAGAGGATTTTACGGTATCTGTCAGAGCAGAAGGCGAAAAAGAGTGGAAAAACGTTCAATGCTATGAGGTTAAGGTTGACATGCATGAAGTCAGGAAGGCTTCCATGGCCTGTTTTGATTTTGAAGGCAGGATAGATATCAGAATCAGATTTAACAATTACATGGATATTTATCGGGTGGATGTTCGTCCGAAAAGGAAGGAAATTGTTCCGACCTTCACAGAGCACGAAATCTTTTTTTCGTTGGAACATCCGGAGAATCTTTCCATAGAGATTAATAATGACAGATTTCATAATCTTCATCTTTTTGCCGGAAGACCGTGCCGTAGCCCGGGTGAGGAAAATATTCTGCGTCTGACAGGCGACCTGCACAGACCCAAGATTCACAGCACAGATGAAATCCGAAGAAGGCTGGAGCTTATGCCGAAGGGCAGATGTCTTGTTTTTGAACCCGGACTTCATTATCTGGAAGAATGTATTTTTAAAATTCCGTCCGACACGCAAATATATATTGACGGCGGAGCAGTTATTGTCGGAGGTCTTGTATGTGAAAATGTAAAAAACGTGAAAATATATGGTCATGGAATAATCCATCAGGCGGCGTTTGAAAGATTCAGCGCTCTTCGGGGCCTGAGGATCAGTCATTCCTCTGACATATGCCTGGAGGGACTGACATTTATTAATCCTCCTCACTATACTGTTTATATTGGTGGATCGGAAAAAATACGGATCAATGGAATCAAATCATTCAGTTGTGAAGGATGGTCGGATGGAATTGATATGATGAGCAGTCGTGAAATTCGGATTCAGAATATTTTTATGAGAAATTCTGATGACTGTATAGCCATATATGGAAAGCGCTGGGATTTTCAGGGGGACACAAGAGATATACGGGTAAGAAATGCAGTTTTATGGGCGGATGTCGCACATCCTGTAAACATAGGCTGTCATGGAGATATCGACAGAGAGAATATCATTGAAGATATTGTTTTTCAGGATATTGATATCCTGGAGCATCATGAACCACAGCAGGACTGTATGGGATGTATGTGCGTAAACGCGGGAGATCGAAACACAGTGAGGAATATCCGTTTTGAAGACATTTATGTCGAGCATATGGAGCATGGGAGATTATTTGATCTGAGAATCATCTGCGGAAGATATAATTCTGCTCCGGGCAGACTGATTGAAAATATTTTTTTTAAAAATATCCGGTTTTGCTGTGACGGAGAAGAGATATCCAGAATATCCGGAGACAGAAATAATCCGGTGAGGAATATCATGTTTGAGAATCTTATTGTAAGAGGAAGGAGAATTCTTGGGTTAAAGCAGGGAAATATTCAAATAGGAGAGAATGTTCATAACGTGACATTTTCCTGAAGTAGAATGTAGTGGTACCGAAAATATAAAAGTCTGAAAATTGGCAGATATTTAGAGTGATTTCAGACTTTTATATTTTCCTGTTTTCCTTTCCGTAAGAATTCGGCTACGTAAATTTGGAAGGCTTCAAACCGATAAAGGAAGCGCTCAGGGATTCAGAGAAGCTTTGCCCTCTTCCGGCCTTACTTCAAACCAGTCAAAATCAGCACATTTTCCAAAGCCTGTCAGATCCTGGCAGCAGATGCCGATCATCGTTCCGGTGAACCATCCTTCCTGGCACGCTTCGTCGGACAGAAAACTGACATCAATCGCATCTCCTGCCGGTATCAGAATGCTGTTTCGGTAACCGTAGAAAAACTGTGCGGACGTTTCGTGAATAGCGAGACGCAGGATTATATCCCGGTCTTCCTCGATAGGAATGTAGTCGGTCAGATATTTATAGCTTTTGTTTTCCGCTTTCAATAAAGTGATACATTTCCCCACGTCCTCGTCCCGGGAAATATGCAGATAAAGATAATTGTCTGTATCGTACATCAGAATTAGTCCTGCCATCTGTTTGAAAATTTCCGGCTCAAAGGATACACATGTTTCTGCAGTCATATGGTATTCTGTCATTCGCCTGGCGATGAGCGTCTGAGAAAAACGGGAGGATAAGCCGCTTCTCCCATACATACGGAGCCAGCCCGGGCGGGCGGAAAGAGAAAGATAGTGTTCATCCATCGGTATACGAAGAGATTGATAATCCAGGGCGAGCTGCTCAGACTCGAAATCGTCCCGGTAGAAAGGATGATCCTCCGTTGTTTCCGGTCCGTCTGATTCTGAGGTCCCTTCAGAAAGAGAGGAAATAGCACATTCTGGAGCCTTTACATAAACAAAAGGGGTGTTATAACAAGATGGCTTTGTGCCATTTCCATCCCACTCGTGTTTTTGAATGGTTTCATTCTCCGAAGCTCCGTCAGGATCTAACTCCAGCCATCCGTCTTCGGTCCAACGCATTTTCTGAATGGCAGTTTCACGGCCCAGCATATAGCGGCGACAGCCGGGAAAACGTGGAAAATCAGTCGGATTTTTCCGGCCGCTGGGCCGCCCACACAGATGAACGGCGTACCACTCCCCCTCAGGCGTTTCAACCAGATCACAGTGTCCGGCCTTTTGCAGAGGGTTATCTTTATGATGGCGAGAGGTAAGAATGGAAAACGCTTCACCATCCTGTCGAAAAGGATCTGACGGTCGGTACATTTCATAGGGCCCCCATATGTTTTTGGACCTCTGAATAGTCTGGCCGTGAGCTTCTCCTGTCCCGGTGTCTGCACTGAACAGATAATACCAGGTATTGTGTTTAAAGATATGAGGCCCTTCCAGAAAGATGCGGTCCGCTTTATAGATATCCCGTACAGGACCTGTCATACAGCGTTTTTCAGGATCATACTCCTGCAGAATCAGTCTTCCGGCATATTTTTTGGGAATCCTGTGATCTGTCACCATACTTACCATATATTTTCGTCCATCATCATCGTGAAAAAGAGACGGGTCAAAGCCAAAATTGTTTAATGCGGAAGGTTCTGACCAGGGACCATGAATATCCGGTGCGGTTACCAGATAGTTTTCCGTGTCGTACATGTTACAATAGAAGGCCTTTACAACTGTGTATACAAGGTAAAAGGTTCCATTGTCCCATGTGAGACAGGGAGCCCAGATACCCTGAGAGGGACCAACACCCCTTAGATCCAGCTGAGAGATTCGTGTCAGAGGATATCCGATCAGTTCCCAGTGAATCAGATCACGAGAGTGATGGATACGTATACCGGGCCACCATTCAAACGTAGAAGTGGCGATGTAGTAATCTTTTCCTACACGGACGATGGATGGATCCGGATGAAAGCCACGAAGAATCGGATTATGTATTTTTTCCATAGAACCTCCTTTTTATGTCTGGCGGTCTTTCATATATTGTATCTGTTCGGACCACGGCAGACAGAATTAATATCTCCAATTTTATTATATCCGGATAACCGGAATGGTTCAATTTCCTAAAATACTGAGAACTGATTTATTCTATGGAGAACAGGTATGATTACAGTAAATAAATGTGGTTATGGTTCCAGACATACCTCCGCTTTTAACAACTTAAATCCTCGGGGAAATGAGGATTATCTGCTTCTTCTGATCAAAACAGAAGGTTTTTTTGAAAAAGATGGGATATATATGCAGCTTTCTCCTAATACAGGGATTCTGTATGGAAAGCATTCCCATATTCATTATGGAAGCAGAAATACAGATTATAGTGATGACTGGATCCGTTTTGATCTGTCAGGGGACGATATACTGCTGCTTTCAGAATTGTCCCTGCCTTTGGAGACTCCCTTTTCCCTGCCTTTTTTTGGAACTTTGTCAGACTATATCCGTCTTGCGGCAGTGGAGACAATGTCCGGTTCACCGCTTCGATATCAGATCCTGGACGGCCTTATGCGCGCTCTGCTCTTTTCCCTTGCATCTCAGATACGTGCAGTTCCATATGAGCATAACGGTAGCAAATACTATCAGGCTATGAACGATATGCGTATGGAGGTCCGAAGTGCACCTTATAAAAAATGGAAGGTCGCCGAGCTTGCTGAACGAATGCATCTCAGTATTTCCCATTTTCAGTATCTATACCGTAATTTTTTCGGAATCTCATGTATTCAGGACGTAATTGAGGCGAGGATCGCTTATGCACAGCACTATCTGGTCACCACAGAGATGACGGTTCAGGCACTGGCAGCTTTTTGCGGCTATGAG
Organism: Candidatus Blautia excrementipullorum; assembly: GCA_019118645.1. Taxonomy (GTDB): domain Bacteria; phylum Bacillota; class Clostridia; order Lachnospirales; family Lachnospiraceae; genus Blautia_A; species Blautia_A excrementipullorum. The sequence continues at coordinate 15,027 of DWYN01000017.1, forward strand.
AACGAACTGCATTTCATGCGTCAGTTTAAAAAACAAACCGGACTGACGCCAAGCGAATATCGGGAAGAAAACAGAAGACGAAGACAATCCCCCGTAGAAGATTCGATCTGACCTTTACTGTAAAAGAAATAGATGAAGTATCCGGCGGTCAGAGCGGCTTCTGAAATAAAGAGCGCCTGCCTTCCTTATTGGGAACTGCTCTATTGAATGAGGAAGGCAGACGCAAGATCCGGAAAAGCTTTTTTATGATAGTCGTCTGAGTGGCACTGGCCGGAACAGAAGAAACCCGGCAATTACAGCTTCAGCCCCCGATACCGGTTAAAGCAGGCGAAAATCTCCTGCCGCCTGGGCATGGCCAGATCAGTGGAAAGAAAGCCTCCCGCAGACAGTCCCGCCAGCCCCTTTTCTTCCATCAGGGCACAGATGTCATCCACCAGCTGAGTCAGGGTTTTGCGGCCGTCCAGCAGATTCTTTTCCGCGAGCGCGAGAATGCAGGAGAGCGCGGCGGTCTGTTCGTGATCCGCGATCTGTTCCAGATAGCGGAGGTCGATGTTTTCATGCCCCAGCTGTACGTCGTCCGTGCCCCGCGTTCTGGTTTTCAGGCGGTCGTCCCTGCGCAGCGCCATGTTGCAGGAGGGAACGCGCCGGAAGGAGGGAAGGGCAGGATCGGGCAGCTTCTGCACGGGGCTGGACGGGGCTGAACCCGGAGCGGACTGAACAGCGGCGTCCGGATGCTTTCCAGCTGCGGACGCGGCGGCATACTCTGCCGCCTCTTTTCTGGCAAACTCCGTAATATCCTTCGGCACATAGCGGTCCATCTGCAGGATGGTGTCCGCGATGTAAAAGTACGCGCCGGAACTTCCCGCAACCAGAACGGAGGAAATGCCGCATTTCTCATAGAGAAAGCGGGCGCGCTCGATGAAGGGAGTGATGGGCTCCTCATCCCGGCAGACCACCCTCTGCATCAGCTCGTCGCGGATCATGAAATTGGTGGCGCAGGTATCCTCGTCGATGAGGAAAACCTTCGCGCCGCTTTCCATTCCCTCGATCACATTGGCGGCCTGGGAGGTGCTGCCACTGGCGTCCTCGGAGTAGAAGGCATGGGTATCCTTTTTATTTGGCAGGTTGTTGATGAACATGGAAATGTCCGTCTTTTTGATGCTGCGCCCGTCCTCGGCACGGATTTTCAGCGCGGAATCATCGGTGATCACATACTCTCTTCCGTCGCCGGCAATGTGGTTATATACGCCAAGCTCCAGCGCCTCCAGCAAAGTAGACTTTCCGTGGTAGCCTCCGCCCACGATCAGGGTGATGCCTTTGCGGATTCCCATGCCGGAAAGGGGGCCGCGGTGGGGAAGATTGAGGGTGACCTCCATGGATTTCGGGGAAACAAAGGGGATACCGTCCTTCATGGGCCGGTCCGATACGCCGGACTGCCGGGGCAGAACGGAACCGTTCGCCACAAAGGCGCACAGTCCCAGCGGCTCCAACTGAGCGCGGATAAACTGCTGATCCTCTGCCAGATGGATGACGGACTGCACCTTTGCGGCAGGAAGCCTGCGGTAAAACAGAACGGCTGTGACGCAGGCGGGAAGGAATTCAAAGAGGATGCGCTCCAGCTGGGAGGCATTGATGGTCCGGCCGTTTGCGGGAAAGCCCACGGAGAAACGCACCAGAAGCTGCCCGTCCGACGGGCGGATGGTGACGGCGGAACGCTCCAGAACTTCCTGGCCGCAGCGGCTTACCGCGATCAGGCCGCTTTTTCCGGAACCTTTGGCCTTAAAGGTATATTTTTCAATTTCCTGAAAAAACAGCCGGTTCAGGTAGTCCTGCAGGGCGATGCGGCAGTGTTTTTCCTGATAATAGGCGGGCGGGAAGGCCGCCTTCGCGCCGTCAATCTGGACGCTGAGACGGGAAGGGGAGGCAAAGGGGTCGCCCTGCACATGGTCGATGCCAAGCGTGAAGCTTCCGAAGGAATAAGTCCCTCTCAGATCCTTGTAGGCCGGGTAGCTTTTATGGTCCACCGCGCGCAGCATGCGTCTTAAATCTTCTGAATTTTTCATAATCAAATCCTTTCTGTTACAAAAATATAAAATTTGCATCTGAATTTTCGGTAAATTCCGCTGGCCGGAGATGCCTTCATAACGGCCGCGGACGGAACAGTTTCAATTTATCACAGAAGAGGATTTTTGACAAATGGTCTGAAGAGGAGACACGAAGACGCATGCGTCCCATCTACCCGTGCCTGCCGCATGGACAGGAGCGGAAACGGTCCGTAAAAAGGATTGCGGATTACAAATCGGTATGATATGATAATTTTACTGATAAAACTTCCTGCATCCTGCAGGGAGAAAAAATATTCTTAAAAAATCTTTTCTTACAGTCATTTCTGAAAATGGTGTTTTTGGAACATTTCGTTCCACAGATCCGATCAGAAGAAAATTGCAGCTGAAAATGACAGGCAGGGACATGTGCAGCGCCGCGCAGCCGGACTTTTTCACAGGGGGAATTTCATTGCGGTCTCATGTCCTGCCAGGTATAATGAACGAAAGGACCAGGATGTATGGGAAAAAACGATGTTGCCCTCAGTTCCTATTTTTCAGACCCGAAGATCTTTGCGGATCTGTTCAACGCCTGGATGTATAGCGGAAAACAGGTGATCGATTACAGAAGCCTGACAACAGAAGATTCCGTTCAGCCGCGGCCGGAATATGTCCGGCCTTATAAGCATATCAGGGATGTGGTGAAAATGTACCAAAAGGACGGCATACAGCTTGTGCTTTTCGGCATTGAAAATCAGGAGAAGGTCGATTACAGCGCGCCGGTGCGCATCATGCAGTTTGACGGTGCGGACTATCAGAATCAGGTGCGAAGAACAGAAGAGGAAAACAGGAAGCGATTGGGACTGAAAACCGGACTTCCCGCCTTCTTTCGGGAGAACAGAATTGTTCCGGTGATTACTCTGATCCTGTATTTTGGAGAAGAAAAATGGGACAGGCCGGTGCGGCTTCATGACATGCTGGCATTCCCGGAGGGAGATACCAGGATCAGAATGCTGGTTCCGGATTATCCGATTCATGTCATTTCCGTCAGGCAGAATGGCGCGGCGGGAATGGATATCAATCTGCTGCATACGGAACTGAGGCAGGTATTCGGTTTTCTCCAATATCAGGAGGATAAGGAGGGGCTGAAACGGTATGTGAAAGAAAACCGCGCTGCATTTTCGCGTCTTTCCGGCAATGCCGCGCTTTTTCTGGCGGCATCGGCGCATGAAACGAGACTGTTGAAGGGACTGAAAGGAGAGGAGGAGCATTACGATATGTGCAGAGCGTTGGATGAGTGGTATGCGGATGGTGTGAGCGAGGGAGAAAAAATAGGAGAAAAACGCGGAGAGAAGAGAGGAGAAAAGAGGGGAGAAAAGCGAGGGATTTATAAAGGGCTGTCTTCGGCGCTGATGCGTATTCTGGAGAAGAAAGGAAGCGTGCCGGAAAAATGTCTGACGTATATTTCTGCGCAGAAGAGCATAGACAGGCTGAACCAGCTTCTGGATCTGGCTTTGGCTTCGGAGACTGTGGCGGACTTTGAAAAAAGGGCGGGGATTTGAAAAGCCGGGGGACGGGCCGTTCTTCCGGCTGCACGGAATGGAAGGATACTGGAACCGTACGCCGTGCAGGCTCAAGGCCTTGCGGCCTTTCGCTTAGCGGCTGTCGCCGCATATCCGGAAGAACGGGAAAAACGTCCGGGAAATATCCAGCCCTGCGGGCTGGCTGTTTCCCGGACGCTTCTCCCATTCTCCCGGCTGCACGGCTTGTAGCTTTGGAAAAATCTTGTCATTAAAGGGGGATTGTGTTAAACTGAAGTGATTATAAGCATTCAAAATGCCGCGGATGGCGGATATGGCTGAAGTGTGGGAGTATCGGAGGAAGGCATGCGCAGGATTGCGTTTCATTTGAACTGTCTGGAGCAGGGCGGGGCGGAACGGGTGGTCACGAACCTGGCTCATCAGTTTTATGCCGAAGGGTATGAGGTATTCATAGCCACGGAATGGTTTGGAGAAAATGAATTTCAGATAGACGAAGGCATACAGCGGGTTCATGTGGGACTGACGGAGGAAGACAAGAGGCAGAGCCGGGCAGTGCAGATTCTGCGTCGGGTGACGCATCTGAGGCGGTTTGTGAAGGAGTATCGGCCGGACGTGCTGATCGCTTTTGCGCAGAAGGCGAATTACCGGGCGCTGATGGCGACCGTGGGAATGAAGGTCCCGGTCATCATTTCGATACGGACCGATCCGGTGGGGCATTATGATTCTCTGGCGGATAAGATCCAGATACCGCTCCTGTTCCCCCGGGCTGCGGGCTGCGTGTTCCAGACGCAGGGGCAGAAGGAGTTTTTCCCGGAAGGGACGCAGCGAAAATCCAGAATTATCTTAAATCCCATCAATGACAAGTACATCGGTGTGCCGCGCCCCGAAAAACGCACGAAGACGGTGGTGCAGTCGGGCAGGCTGGTGGATTTCAAGAATCAGCTCATGCTCATCCGTGCCTTTGTGAAGGTGCATGAAAAGCATCCCGACTATGATCTGAAGATTTACGGTGGCGATTCCCTGGACGGGACGAAGGAGCTTCTGGAGGCGCTGATCGCGGAAAAACACGCGGAAGGGTATGTGAGGCTGATGGGAGCCAGCGACGAACTGGAGAAGGTTTTAAACGACGCGGCCGTTTATGCCTTTTCTTCTGACTGGGAGGGGCTTCCCAACGCCCTTCTGGAGGCCATGGCGCTGGGACTTCCCATTGTGGCGACAGACTGTCCCTGCGGGGGCCCCCGTACGGTGATGCAGGACGGTTATAACGGACTTCTGGTTCCCATTAAGGATGAAGACGCAATGGCGGCGGGAATCTGCAGGCTGATCGAGAATCCGGAGGAGGCCGGACGGCTGGGAGAGAATGCCAGAAAGATTGCGGAAATTGCAAACGGCCGGGCGGTATTTGAACAGTGGAGAGATTATATCGAGACTTTGACCGGCTGAAACCGCAGAAGAAAGCTGGTCAGAGTCCTGTGATGGCCGGCTGATAACTGCGGCGGAGAGAGCAGCGCACCGGATGCAGAGAGCGGCAGAAACGGGCAGGTGTCCCGTCCCGGCTTCCGGGCGGCCGTCAAAACAGATATGGAGATTACAGACATGTTTTCCTACAAAGAATACAAAGAGATCATACAGATCATCAAGGAGAGCGGCCGGATGGCCAATTTCAAGCAGGCGAGGGGGAAGGATCAGTTCATCATCATGCGCCATGATGTGGAGTTTTCCGTAGACCGCGCCTTTGCTCTTTCCAAGCTGGAGCTTTCCATGGACTT